>CAMLJA010000054.1 GCA_946480065.1 uncultured Thermomonas sp.
ACCAGGCCGCCGTCCCGGTGTCCGTCCGCGCGCTGTCCAACCTCCGCCACGTGCTGCGCCAGGGCGAGGCGTACGCCACCGCGCGCGGCTACGCCCCCGAACTGCTGCTGCAGGCGCGGCTGGCCCCGGACATGTTGCCGCTGCTGCGGCAGGTGCAGGTGGCCAGCGACATGGCCGCGCGCGGCTGCGCCCGCCTGGCCGGGGTGGAACCGCAGCCGTTCCCCGACGAGGAAACCGACTTCGCAGCGCTGGACGCGCGGCTGGCCAGGGTCATCGCCTACATCGATGGCTTCGCGCCGGCGCAGCTGGACGGCAGCGACACCCGCGAGGTCGCCTTCAGCACCCGCAACGCCGGCGAGCTGCGCTTCTCCGGCCGCGACTACCTGCTGCACTACGTGCTGCCCAACCTGTTCTTCCACTGCAGCATGGCCTACGCGATCCTGCGCCAGGCCGGCGCGCCGATCGGCAAGCTCGACTTCCTGGGCCGGCCCGGATGAATGCATCGCGCGCATAGCGCGGCCCGCGGCCGGCGTGGTTAAGCCGGCGTCATCGTTCAGCTTGGAATCCGGCACCGGTTCAGACCGCGCGCGTCATCGTGCGACCGCCTTCCGCCACCCGGCGGCAGGACATCCCCACCGTTTTGATCCCCCGCAGAACGAGAAGAGGTCGCACATGAAGCAGCTGAAGAACAAGCACACCCTGTTGGCGGTTTCCCTGGCGCTGGCGGCCGCGGTCGCCGCGCCGTCGGCGATGGCGCAGAGCCGTGGCCTGGGCGTCGGCGTGGGCGCCGGTGCCGGCACCCGCGTGGACATGCCGTCCATGCCGGTGCAGGCGCAGGCCGGGGTGCATGCGGACATGCACGCCGGCATGCACGCCCAGGCCCAGGAGCGCCCGGCGACCCCGGCCGTCCCGGCGGTGCCGGCGGTGCCCGCCACCCCGGCGGTGAAGGCCGACGGCGCCCCGGCAACCCCCGCGGTCCCGGCCACGCCCGCGGTGCCCGCCAGCCCGGCGGCGCAGCCGCACACCTGGAGCGAGATGGACGCCGATGCCAACGGCACCCTGAGCGCCACCGAGGCGGCGTCGATGCAGTCGCTGGCCAAGGTGTTCGGCGAGGCCGATGCCGACGCCGACGGCGAACTCAGCCAGGACGAGTACAAGGCGTGGCTGGCCGCCAGCGGCAAGGCCAAGGCCAAGGTCCGCACCGGCGGCGACGACTGAGTCCCGGGCCTGCATAACAACAACAAGGCAGCGGTGGCACGAAGGGCGGCGCAAGCCGCCCTTCGTCTTTTGCGTCCGCTTACACTGGCGCGATGACCGCCCAACCCGGCCGCGAGCGCGGCATCGCCCTGGTCGGCTTCGACGCCGACGACACCCTGTGGAAGAGCGAGGACTACTACCGCGACGCGCAGGCGCAGTTCGAGCGCATCGTCGGCGGCTACGTCGACCTGGCCGACGTCGGCGAGCGCCTGTACGCGGTGGAGAAGCGCAACCTGGCGCTGTTCGGCTACGGCGTGAAGGGCATGGTGCTGTCGATGGTGGAGGCGGCGGTGGAGATCACCGAGGCGCGGGTCACCGCGGCCGACCTGCACCGCATCGTCGGGCTGGGCAAGACCCTGCTGCGCCATCCGGTGGATCTGCTGCCGGGCGTGCGCGAGGCGGTGGCGGCGGTGGCCGCGGACTGGCCGGTGGTGCTCATCACCAAGGGCGACCTGTTCCACCAGGAGGCCAAAGTGCGGGAGAGCGGGCTGTCGGCGCTGTTCCGGCGGATCGAGATCGTCAGCGAGAAGGATCCCGCCACCTATGCCCGGCTGTTCGAGGAGTTCGGCGTCGCCGCCGGGCAGTTCCTGATGGTGGGCAACTCGCTGCGTTCCGACATCGCCCCGGTGCTCGCGCTGGGCGGCTGGGGGGTGCACGTGCCCTACCACGTGACCTGGGCGCACGAAGCCGAGGGCCGGGTGGAAGCGGGGGCGGAACGGATGCGCGAGATCGCCGCGCTGGACGGGCTGGCGGCGGCGGTGCGCGCGCTGGATGCGCAGGCGCGCGGCGCCTGAACGCAGCACCCCGCGCGGACGCCGCCGGGCGGCCGGGTTGCAAATCCGTTCACCGGGCGCGGCGCAAGGTCGATCCCGGGTCCGCGAGGTGCGGACCAAGGAGAACCCCATGAGCACGAGCCTGACCCGATTCCTCGCTCCCGCCGTCCTGGCCGCCGGCCTGGGCGTCGCGGCCCTCGCCGCGCCGGCGCCGGCGCAGGCCCAGTCCGACGACCTGGTGCGCGTGCTGGTCAACGTGGCCGACGTGGTGATGCGCGGCAACCAGCCCTACTACCGCTACGGCGACTACGGCTACGACGACCGCCTGATCGTCCAGCGCGACCGCTACGGCCGCCCGGTCTACTACCGCAGCGTTCCGCGCGTTGCGTACCGCCAGGGCCCGCCCTATGGCAACGCCTACGGCTACCACCGCAACCGCGGCGACATGCAGCGCATGAAGTGCAACAAGCACGGCAAGTGCAAGGTCGAGTACTACGATTCCCGCTACGACCGCGGCCGCTACGGCCGGCACGACCACGACGACGACCGCCGCTACTGGCGCGGCCGCGACTGACCGCCACACGGCAGGATCGTGGGTCGACCGGGAATGAGTCGACGGACGGCGCCCACGCGGCGCCGTCCGTGTGTCCGGAGCGCGGCGGGGCGGGCACAATGACGCCCATGCCCGCGCTCCCACGTCCTTGGCCCTGGCTGCTTGCCGCGCTCCTGGCGGGCTGCGGGCAGGCCCCGGACGGCGCCGGTGCCGACGCCGGCCCCGCCGTGCCCGGGGCGTCGCTGGAATTTCGCGGCGCCCGCCCCTGCGCCGACTGCCGCGGGATCGAATCCAGCCTGCGGCTGGAGCAGGCCGGCACCGCCAGGCGCTACCGGCTGGTGGAGGTCTACCTGCTGGACGGCCGCAACGACCGCTACGAGGAGTCCGGCACCTGGTCCACGCGCGGCGACCAGCTCCGGCTGCAGCCCGGCGCCGGCGCCGGCGGCGAGCGCTGGTACCTGCGGCTGCCGGACGGGCGCCTGCAGGCGCGCGGGCTGGACGGCGCTGCGCTGCCGTCGCTGCAAGGCGACGTGATGACGCCCGTCACCTTGCGCACCGACCGCTGACGCGCCGCCGCGTTTTCAGGCCGCGTTGACGCCGGCAGGGTGCACACTGCGGACGCAGCGGGATCCGCCCCGCCACGCAGGAGATCGAACATGAGCAGGATCCGATGGCTGCGGCCCCTCGCCCTGGCAGCAGCCCTGGCCGCCGCTGGCGCGTCGGCCCAGACCTTCAGCCTCAACTGGAACCCGCGCAGCGGTGACGTCTGGGTGGACACCCAGCTGGCCGACATCAATCGCTACGGGATGGCCTACCGCGACCCCTTCATCGACGAGATGGTCCGCTACCACGGCGCCCCGCGCGACCTGGTCACCGACCTGCTGGTCAACCGCCGCTGGGCCCCCGGCGACGTCTACTACGCCTGCACCCTGGCGCAGGTCATCGGGCGCCCGTGCCGGGTGGTGGTCGACGAATGGCAGCGCAGCCACGGCCAGGGCTGGGGCGTGGTCGCCCAGCGCCTCGGCATCAAGCCGGGTTCGGCCGAGTTCCACCGGCTGAAGAAGGGCTTCGTCCCCACCTACGACCGCTGGCACCGCCCGATCCGCCTGGACGCCGACCTCGAGCGCGCCTATCCGGGTCGCGGCCACGCCGGCGGCCATGCCACCGGCAAGCCCGCCCAGCACAAGGGTCCGCCCGCCGGCAAAGGCAAGCCGGCCGCGCACGGCGGCAGCGGCCACGGCAAGGGCAATAGCCACGGCAAGGGCAGCGGCAAGAAGCACTGAGCGCTAGACTGGCGGGGATGAGCGCATCCCCGCCGCCCGCTCCCGCGCTGGCCACGCACGCCGGCGGCTGCCACTGCCGCCGGGTGCGCTTCGAGGTGGATGCGCCGGCCGCGCCTACGGTGCTGGCCTGCAACTGCTCCATCTGCCGGATGACCGGCTTCCTGCACCTGATCGTGCCGGCCGCGCGCTTCCGCCTGTTGGCCGGCGCCGACGACCTGTCCGAATACCGCTTCAACACCGGTGCCGCCCGCCACCTGTTCTGCCGCCACTGCGGTATCAAGAGTTTCTACGTCCCGCGTAGCCATCCCGACGGCATCAGCGTCGATGCGCGCTGCCTGGATCCGGGCACGCTCGCGCGGCTGGACGTGGTGCCGTTCGACGACGGCGACCGCGCCGCCTCGACCGCGGCCGTCGCCCACCTTTCGCAGGCATGAGCGCGCACGGCGACATCCGCGTTGTCGGATTCCACCCGCGCTGGCGCGGCGATTTCGCCGCGCTCAACCTGGAGTGGCTGCAGCGCTGGTTCGTGGTGGAACCGCACGACCGCGACGTCCTGGGCGACCCGGAGCGCCACATCCTGGCGCTGGGTGGCCACGTGCTGTTCGCGGTGGATGACCGCGAACGTGCGCTGGGCACGGTGGCGCTGAAGCACGAGGGCGGCGGCGTCTACGAACTCACCAAGATGGCGGTCGCGCCCGAAGCGCGCGGGCACGGACTTGGCCGCCTGCTGATGGACGCCGCGCTGGCGCTGTACCGCTCGCTGGACGCGCGCGAACTGTTCCTGGAATCCAGCAGCCGGCTGGCCCCGGCGATCGCGCTGTACGAGAGCGTGGGCTTCCGCCACCACCCGGCGCCGCGGCCGGGCTCGCACTACGCCCGCGCCGACGTGCACATGGTGTGGGAGCCGGAGGCCTGAGTCGTCCGCGCGGTACTCAGTCGCGCGGCACCCGCACCCAGCCTTCCATCAGCACCCGCGCGCTGCGGCTCATCACCGCGCGGGTCACCGTCCACTGGCCGTCGACCTGTCCGACCGACGCGCCCACCCGCAGCGTGCCCGAGGGGTGGCCGAAGCGCACCGCGTCGCGCGTGCCGCCGCCGGCGGCGATGTTCACCAGCGTGCCCGGCACCGCCGCCGCGGTGGCGATGGCCACCGAGGCCGTGCCCATCATCGCGTGGTGCAGCTTGCCCATCGACATCGCGCGCACGTTGAGGTCGATGGCCTCGGCCGGCACCTGCCTGCCGCTGGACGCCGCGTAGGCCTTCGGCGGCGCCACCAACGCCACCTTCGGCGTGTGCTGGCGGGTCGCGGCGTCTTCCGGCGCCTGGATCAGGCCCATGCGCAGCGCGCCGGCGACGCGGATCGCTTCCAGTTTCGCCAGCGCGGCCTTGTCGTCGTTGATCGCCGGCTGCAGTTCGGTGCCGTCGTAGCCGATGTCGGCGGCGTTCACGAACACCGTCGGGATGCCGGCGGTGATCATGGTCGCCTTGAGCGTGCCGATGCCTGGAACCTCGAGCTCATCCACGAGGTTGCCGGTCGGGAACATCGCGCCGCCGGCATCGCCGTCGTCGGACGGGTCGAGGAACTCCAGCACGATCTCCGCCGCCGGGAAGGTCACCCCGTCCAGCTCGAAGTCGCCGGTTTCCTGCACCTGTCCGCCGGCCACCGGCACGTGCACCAGGATGGTCTTGCCGATGTTGGCCTGCCACACGCGCACGGTCACGGTGCCGTCGCGCGGGATGCGCTCGGCAGGAATGAAGCCGTTGGCCACCGCGAACGGCCCGACCGCGGTCGACAGGTTGCCGCAGTTGCCGGACCAGTCCACGAACGCGGTGTCGATGCTGACCTGCCCGTACAGGTAGTCCACGTCGTGGTCGGGCCGGGTGCTGGCGGAGATGATCACGCACTTGGACGTGGACGAGGTCGCGCCGCCCATGCCGTCGGTGTGCTTGCCGTACGGATCCGGCGAGCCGATCACCCGCATCAGCAGCGCGTCGCGCGCCGGGCCCGGCACCCGCGCGGCTTCGGGCAAGTCTTCGAGGCGGAAGAACACGCCCTTGGAGGTGCCGCCACGCATGTAGGTGGCGGGGATGCGCAGCTGCGGCTGGAAGGCCATGTCAGGCGCCCTCCGCCGCGGCCAGGAAATCCTGCGCGAACCGTTGCAGCACGCCGCCCGCGGAATAGACCTCGACGTCCTCGTCCGAATCCAGGCGGCAGGTCACCGGGACCTCGACGGTCTCGCCGTTGGCGCGATGGATGACCAGGGTCAAGGTCGCGCCCGGCGCGGGCGTGCCGGCGACGTCGAAGGTCTCGGTCCCGTCTATGCCCAGCGTCTGGCGGGTGGTGCCGGGCTGGAACTGCAGCGGCAGCACGCCCATGCCGACCAGGTTGGTGCGGTGGATGCGCTCGAAGCCCTCGGCCACGATGGCCTCCACGCCGGCCAGGCGAACGCCCTTGGCCGCCCAGTCGCGCGAGCTGCCCTGGCCGTAGTCGGCGCCGGCGATGATGATCAGCGGCTGGCGGCGCTGCATGTAGGTTTCGATCGCCTCCCACATCCGCACGACGGCGCCGTCCGGTTCGACCCGCGCCAGCGAGCCCTGGCGCACGCTGCCGTCGGCGTTGCGCACCATCTCGTTGAGCAGCTTGGGATTGGCGAAGGTCGCGCGCTGCGCGGTCAGGTGGTCGCCGCGGTGGGTGGCGTAGGAATTGAAGTCCTCCTCCGGCACGCCCATCGACGCCAGGTATTCGCCGGCGGCGCTGGCCGGCAGGATCGCGTTGGAGGGCGACAGGTGGTCGGTGGTGATGTTGTCGCCCAGCACCGCCAGCGGGCGCATGCCGCGCAGCGTGCGCTCGCCCGCCAGCGCGCCTTCCCAGTAGGGCGGGCAGCGGATGTAGGTGCTCTGCGGGCGCCAGTCGTACAGCGGCTTGGCGGCGCGGCCGCGGCCGCGCGGCGCGAACATCGGGCCGTACACGCGGTGGAACTGCTCCGGCTTGACGCTGGCCTTCGCCACCGCGTCGATCTCGGCGTCGCTCGGCCACAGGTCCTTCAGCCGCACCTCGACGCCGTCGGCATCCACGCCCAGCACGTCCTTCTCGATGTCGAAGCGCACGGTGCCGGCGATGGCGTAGGCGATCACCAGCGGCGGCGAGGCCAGGAACGCCTGCTTGGCGTAGGGATGGATGCGGCCGTCGAAGTTGCGGTTGCCGGACAGCACCGCGGTGGCGTAGAGGTCGCGCTCGATCACTTCCTTCTGGATCGCCGGGTCCAGCGCGCCGCTCATGCCGTTGCAGGTGGTGCAGGCGAAGCCGACGATGCCGAAGCCCAGCCGTTCGAGTTCGGACAGCAGCCCGGCTTCCTCCAGGTACAGCTGCACCGCCTTCGAGCCTGGCGCCAGCGAGGTCTTCACCCACGGCTTGCGGACCAGCCCTCGCGCGTTGGCGTTGCGCGCCAGCAGGCCGGCCGCGATCACGTTGCGCGGGTTGCTGGTGTTGGTGCAGCTGGTGATGGCGGCGATGATCACCGCGCCATCCGGCATCAGGCCGCGGGCTTCCTCCGCGTGGCCGGCCGCGAGCTTGGTCTCGTCGGCGATGCCGCGCTCGGCCAGCGCGCTCACCGGCAGCCGGCGGTGCGGATTGGACGGGCCGGCCATGTTGCGCACGACGCTGGACAGGTCGAAGTGCAGGGTGCGCTCGTACTGCGCGTGCGCCAGGTCGCCGGCCCAGAAGCCGGCGGTCTTCGCGTAGGTGTCCACCAGCGCGACCTGGGCGTCCTCGCGCCCGGTCAGGCGCAGGTAGTCCAGGGTGTTGTCGTCGATGAAGAACAGCGCCGCGGTGGCGCCGTATTCGGGCGCCATGTTGCTGATCGTGGCGCGGTCGCCGATGGTCAGCGCCGCGGCGCCCTCGCCGCGGAATTCCAGGTAGGCGCCGACCACCTTTTCGTTGCGCAGGAACTCGGTCAGCGCCAGCACCACGTCGGTCGCTGTGATGCCGGGACCGGGCCTGCCGCCGAGTTCCACCGCCACGATGTCGGGCAGGCGCATCATCGAGGCGCGACCCAGCATCACGCTCTCCGCCTCCAGCCCGCCGACGCCGACGGCAATGACGCCCAGCGCGTCCACGTGCGGCGTGTGCGAATCGGTGCCCACGCAGGTGTCGGGGAAGGCCACGCCGTCGCGGGTGTAGACCACCGGCGACATCTTCTCCAGGTTGATCTGGTGCATGATCCCGTTGCCCGCCGGGATCACGTCGACGTTGTCGAAGGCCAGCCGGCACCACTCGATGAAATCGAAGCGGTCCGCGTTGCGGCGGTCCTCGATGGCGCGGTTCTTGGCGAACGCCTGCGGGTCGAAGCCCGGCGCCTCCACCGCCAGCGAGTGGTCCACGATCAGCTGCACCGGCACCACCGGGTTGACCTGCGCGGGATCGCCGCCGGCCGCCGCGATCGCCTCGCGCAGGCCGGCCAGGTCCACCAGCGCGGTCTGGCCGAGGATGTCGTGGCAGACCACCCGCGCCGGGAACCACGGGAAATCCAGGTCGCGGCGGCGCTCGATCAGCTGCAAGAGGTAGTCGGTGATGCGGCCGGGTTCGGCCATGCGCACGATGTTCTCGGCGTGCACCCGCGCGGTGTACGGCAGCCCGGCCCAGGCGCCCGGCCGCAGCGCCTCCACCGCCTCCCGCGCATCGAAATAGTCGAGGGAGGTGCCGGGGAGGGGCTTGCGGAAATCCTGGTTCATCGCGGGGGCGTCTGGCGTGCGGGGCAGGCTGCCATTGTCGCGCATCGCCCGCGACGGCGCAGTCGCGGCGGGCGGCATCCGTACAATGCGCGGCCATGCCTCCCTCGCCCGCCATCGCCCCCGAGCGGCTGCGCCTGTCCGTCGCCCCGATGATGGACTGGACCGACAGCCACTGC
Source organism: uncultured Thermomonas sp. (assembly GCA_946480065.1). The sequence continues at coordinate 8,774 of CAMLJA010000054.1, forward strand.
CGCGCCTTCCACCGCGTGCTGGCGCCGCACGCGCGGCTGTATTCGGAGATGGTGCACGCCAACGCGGTGATCCACGGCGACCGCGCGCGCCTGCTGGCGATGGACCCGTCCGAGCATCCGGTGGCGCTGCAGCTGGGCGGCAGCGAGCCGGCGCTGCTGGCGGAGGCGGCGCGGATCGGCGCGGAGGCCGGCTTCGACGAGGTCAACCTCAACTGCGGCTGCCCGTCCGACCGCGTGCAGGCGGGACGCTTCGGCGCCTGTCTGATGCGCGAGCCGGCGCTGGTGGCGGAGGGCGTGGCGGCGATGATCGCGGCCTGCCCGGTCCCGGTGACGGTGAAGTGCCGGCTGGGCGTGGACGACGACCACGAGTGGGAGCGTTTCCTTGCCTTCATCGACACCATCGCCGAGGCGGGGTGCCGCTCGTTCATCGTGCATGCGCGCAACGCCTGGCTGCAAGGGTTGAGCCCGAAGGAAAACCGCGAGGTGCCGCCGCTGCGCTACGACTGGGCGTATCGCCTCAAGCGCGAGCGGCCGGCGTTGCAGGTGGTGGTGAACGGCGGCATCGCCGATGCGGCGGAAGCGACCGCGCACCTCGGCCATGTCGATGGCGCGATGCTGGGCCGGGCGGCCTACCACACGCCCTACCTGCTGCACGCACTCGACGTGCGCTGGTTCGGCGGCGAACCGCGCACGCGCGGCGAGCTGCTGCGCGCCTACCGGCCCTACGTGGAGGCGCAGCTGGCGCGCGGCGTGTTCCTCAAGCACATCGTCCGCCACGTTCTCGGGCTGTTCACCGGCCAGCACGGCGGGCGCGCGTTCCGTCAGGTGCTCAGCGAGGGCGCGCACAGGCCCGGGGCCGACTGGGCGCTGGTCGAACAGGCGCTGGCGCTGACCGAACGGGCGGAGGCGGCATGATCACCCGCGATGTGGCGGCCTTCCTGGCGTTCGCGCGCACCCTCGCGCCGGATTTCGGGCCGGCCACCCCGCAGGCCGCGTTCCTGGTCGCGCCGGACGGCTTCCGCCTGGCCGAGCAGTCGGCCCGCGACAACGCCTACATGGCCGACGCCGCGGCGTTCGACGCCGCCCGCGCCTCGGCCCAGCATCGGGAGCTGCAGCGCGCGGTGTCGGCGGAGCTGCCGACGGTCTGCTTCGCCGGCAATCCCGACACCCCCGACGCGGTGTTCCCCAACAACGTGTTCGGAACCGCCGCGGGCCGCAGC
>CAMLJA010000055.1 GCA_946480065.1 uncultured Thermomonas sp.
TTGCCGAACTGCAGCGCGCGCAGCCCGCGCCGGCGCAGGCCGCCACGGCCGCGCCGGCGGACGCCACGCCGCGCGCCGGGACGCCCGCGGTGGCGATCGACCGCGGCATCTTCCGCGCCTACGACATCCGCGGCATCGTCGGCCAGACCCTGGACGCCGGGGTCGCGGAGCTGATCGGCCAGGCCATCGGCTCGCTGATGCACGAAAAGGGGCTGGAGGACATCGTGGTCGGGCGCGACGGGCGGCTGTCCGGCCCGGACCTGGCGCAGGGGCTGATCGCCGGCCTGCGCAAGGCCGGGCGCAACGTGATCGACATCGGCATGGTGCCCACGCCGGTGGTCTACTTCGGCTGCTACCACCTGCGCACCGGCTGCGGCGTGTCCATCACCGGCAGCCACAACCCGCCCGACTACAACGGCTTCAAGATCGTGGTCGGCGGCGAGACCCTAGCCGGGCGCGCCGTGGGCGACCTGCACGCGCGCATCGCCGAGGACCGCCTGCACGACGCCGCGGTGCCGGGCACGGTGAGCGAGCGCGACATCGGCGACGACTACGTGGAGCGGATCGCCGGCGACATCCAGATCGGCCGCCGCCTGAAGGTGGTGGTCGACGCCGGCAACGGCGTGGCCGGCGCGCTGGGCCCGCGCGTGCTGGAGGCGATTGGCGCCGACGTCACCCCGCTGTTCTGCGACATCGACGGCACCTTCCCGAACCACCATCCCGACCCCAGCGAGCCGCACAACCTGGAGGCGCTGGTGCAGATGGTGCAGCGGCTGGATGCCGACCTGGGCATCGCCTTCGACGGGGACGGCGACCGCCTGGGCGTGGTCACCCGCAGCGGCAAGCCGGTGTTCCCGGACCGGCTGCTGATGCTGTTCGCCGCCGACGTGCTGCAGCGCAACCCCGGCGCGGTCATCGTCTACGACGTGAAGTGCACCGGCCGGCTGGCCGCGCACATCCTGCGCCACGGCGGCAGCCCGCTGATGTGGAAGACCGGGCACTCGCTGATCAAGGCGAAGATGCGCGAGACCGAGGCCGAGCTGGCCGGCGAGATGAGCGGGCACTTCTTCTTCGCCGAGCGCTGGTTCGGCTTCGACGACGGCATCTACGCGGCCGCGCGGCTGCTGGAGATCCTGGACGCCAGCGGGCAGGACCCGGAGGCTGTGTTCGCCACCCTGCCGGACGGCGCGTCCACGCCCGAGATCAAGGTGCCGGCGCCGGGCGACGACCCGCATGCGTTCGTGGAGCGCTTCCGCGACGCCGCCCGCTTCGAGGGCGCGCGCCCGACCACCATCGACGGCCTGCGGGTCGACTGGCCCGACGGCTGGGGGCTGGTGCGCGCGTCCAACACCACGCCGGTGCTGGTGATGCGCTTCGACGCCGATTCGCCGGCCGCGCTGGCGCGCATCCAGCAGACCTTCCGCGAGCAGCTGCTGGCGCTGGAGCCGGGGCTGGCGCTGCCGTTCTGAGCCGGGCCGCTCAGCCCGCCGGCGGCACCGGCGGCGACACCGGTTCGGCGCCGCCGGGCGCCGCCTCGGCCTTGAGCGCGCGGTAGCGCGCCACCGCGTCGGCCAGCTCGCCGTCCAGGGTGGTGCGGTCGCGGCGCTGGCTGGCCAGGATCCGCTGCTGCCGCAGCAGTTCGTCGTGCTGGCGGCGGATGTTGTCGGCCAGCCGCGCGGGCACGGGTTCCCCGGCCAGCTCGCGGTCGCCGGCCTGGCGCAGCAGGCCGAGCAGGCTCAGGCGCAGGTTGGACACGCCCAGCCGGCTGGCCTTGACCGCCTCGTCGAGCAGGGTGATGCGCTCGCCGTAGGCGCGGCGCAGGTCGGCCTCGGTGACATAGGACTCGACCATCGCCAGGTCGCGGCGCTGCCGCGCGGCCTCGGCCTCGGCCTGCAGGCGCGCGGTTTCCGCCGCGCTGGCCGCGGCCGCGCGCTCCTCGCTGGTCAGCGCGCGCGCCACCTGGCCGGTGGCCAGGCCGCTCCTGGCGCTGATCTCGGTGCGCGCTGCTGCGGCGGCTTCCGGCGGCAGCGCGTCGCCGCAGACCTTCTTGCCGTGGTCGTCCCAGCAGTAGATCTTCTTCTGCGCGCCCTTGGGCGCGCCCTTCTGGGCCAGCGCGGGACCCGCGGCCAGGCAGGCGGCGACGGCGGCGGCGATCAGCAGGCGTTGGCGGCAGGTCATGGCGGGCACCCCGAGGCTCCGTGGCTGGCTCAGGCGATGCCGTAGCGTGCGCGGTAGGCGAGCAGGGCGTCGCGGTGGGCCACAAGGTCGGATGTTTCGCCGGCGAACGCAAGCAGGTCCGACAGCGCGGCCACCGCGACCACCGGAATCGCGTGCTCGGCCGCCACCGCCTGCGCCGCCGACTGCGCCGCGTCCTCGCGCACCCGCTCCTGGCGGTCCAGCGCGATGGCGATGCCGGCCGGCATGCCGCCGGCCTCGCGGATGATGCCCAGCGCCTCGCGGATCGCGGTGCCGGCGGTGATCACGTCGTCCACCACCAGCACCCGGCGGCCGTCCAGCGGCGCGCCGATCAGGCTGCCGCCCTCGCCGTGGGCCTTGGCTTCCTTGCGGTTGAACGCCAGCGGCAGGTCGCGCCCGCGGCGGGCGTATTCGCAGGCCAGCGCGGTGGCCAGCGGGATGCCCTTGTAGGCCGGCCCGAACAGCAGGTCGAAGTCCAGGCCGGCGGCGTCGAGGGCGTCGGCGTAGCAGGCGGCCAGCTGCGCGAGCAGGTCGCCGGAATCGAAGCGCCCGGCGTTGAAGAAATAGGGGCTGGCGCGGCCCGACTTCAGGGTGAATTCGCCGAAGCGCAGGGCCTGCGCGCGCAGGGCCAGTCGCAGGAAGCGGCTGCGGTGGTCGTGGGTGGTCGGCTGCATGGACGCGATTCTCCCACGGCGGCCGCGGCCGCGGGCTGTCGCCTGCGCGGCCGCATCGGCTACGCTGCGGCATCGCCCGCGCCACGGACCTGCATGCGCATCCTCACCTTCAACGCCAACGGCCTGCGTTCGGCCGCCTCCAAGGGCTTCTTCGACTGGTTCCCGCAGCGCAACGCCGACGTGCTCTGCGTGCAGGAAACCAAGGCGCAGGAGCACCAGCTGGCCGACGCCGCGTTCCGGCCCGCCGGTTACAGGGCGTGGTTCAAGGACGCGCAGAAGAAGGGCTACAGCGGCGTGGCGATCTACAGCCGGCGCGAGCCCGACGAGGTGCGCACGGCGCTGGGCTGGGCGCCGTTCGACGACGAGGGCCGCTACATCGAGGCGCGCTTCGGCAACCTCTCGGTGGTCAGCGTCTACATCCCGTCCGGCAGCTCGGGCGAGCTGCGCCAGGGCTTCAAGGAAGAGGTGATGGCCTGGCTCAGGCCGATCCTGGACGGCTGGCTGGCCAGCGGCCGCGAGTACGTGCTGTGCGGGGACTGGAACATCGTCCGCGCCAGGAACGACATCAGGAACTGGACCGGCAACCAGAAGAACTCCGGCTGCCTGCCGCGCGAACGCGCCTGGCTCAACGGGCTGATCGCCGACGCCTGCCACGACGGCCTGGCCGCGCCGCCCGCGCACGGCTGGAAGGACGCCTTCCGCGTCGCCAAGCCCGAGGCGGTGGAGTACTCGTGGTGGTCGCAGCGCGGCGCCGCGCGCGCCAACAACGTCGGTTGGCGCATCGATTACCAGCTGTGCACGCCGGGGATCGCCGCCGGCATCCGCAGCGCCGAGATCTTCCCCGAGCCGAAGTTCTCCGACCACGCCCCGGTGCTGGTCGACTACGGCGCGTAGGCCGCCCGGGCACGCACCCGACCCCGCACACCGTTGCCGCGCCTGCAGGCGCTCCCACAGGAACTCCGATGTCCGCGACCAAGAAGACCACTGGCGACGTCCTGCGCGCGCTGCGCCGGCCCAAGGTGCTGGCGATGCTGCTGCTGGGTTTTTCCTCGGGCCTGCCGCTGTACCTGGTCGGCAACACCATGGGCTACTGGATGCGCGAGAACGGCAGCGAGCTGTCGGCGATCGGCTTCCTGTCGTGGGTGGGCCTGGCCTACACGCTGAAGTTCCTGTGGGCGCCGATCATCGACAAGACCGACGTCCCGCTGCTCGGCCGGCTGGGCCATCGCCGCGGTTGGATGCTGCTGTCGCAGCTGGTGGTGGCGCTGGGCCTGGCCGGGATGGCGATCGTGCAGCCGCAGGGCGGGCTGGTGGTGTTCGGCGCGCTGGCGCTGGTGGCCGCGTTCGCCTCGGCCACCCAGGACATCGTGATCGACGCCTGGCGGATCGAGATCGCCGACGACGCCGAGGAGCTCGGCCTGCTCACCTCCGGCACCCAGTTCGGCTACCGCACCGCGCTGCTCGTCACGGACGCGCTGATCCTGATCCTGGCCACCTACGTCGGCTGGGCGCTGTCGTACTGGGCGATGGTGGCGCTGATGGGCGTGGGCCTGTTCGCGGCGCTGTTCCTGGCCCGCGAGCCGGCGGCCTCGCAGCGGCCCGAGGTGACCTCGCACGCGCCGCTGTGGACGGTGTCGGGGCTGTGGGACGCCATCGCCGGCCCGTTCCTCGCGTTCTTCAAGACCCACGGCAAGTGGGCGCTGCTGATGCTGGCGGCGATCAGCCTGTACCGGCTGCCGGATTTCGTGATGGGGCCGATGAGCAACCCGTTCTACGCCGACATCGGCATCAGCAAGGCGTTCGTGGGCGAGGTGCGGGCGTCGATCGGGCTGGCCACCGCGCTGCTGGGCATCGCCGCGGCCGGGATCAGCGCGGTCCGCTTCGGCTTCGTGCCCACGCTGCTGGCCGGGGCGATCCTGGGCCCGGGCTCGAACGCAGCCTTCGCCTGGGTGGCCCACGCCGGCGGCGACCACACCGTGTTCGCGGCGGCGATGGCGATCGACGGCTTCGCCACCGGCTTCGCCGGCACCGCGCTGGTGGCCTACATGTCCAGCCTCACCAGCATCGGCTACACCGCCACCCAGTACGCGCTGCTGAGTTCGTTTTACGCGCTGCTCGGCAAGCTGCTGAAGGGCTTTTCCGGGGTGGCGGTGGAGCAGCTGGCGGTGGGGCGCACCCTGGTCGAGGGCTACGCGCTGTTCTTCCTCGGCACCGCGCTGGCCGGCCTGCCGGCGCTGCTGCTGTGCCTGTGGCTGGCGCGCCGGATCCGGCCCGCGCCCGCGGCCCCGCTTGCCGGGGACGGCGCGACGGGGTAGATAGGGAACCGCGTTTCCCCCGACGCGACCCGGACGCGCCATGACCGACCTCGTCCTGCGCGACATCGCGCCCGAACTCGCCGACCGCCTGCGGCGCCTGGCCGACGCCCACGAAGGCGGCCAGGACGTGCTGGCGGAGGTGCTGGAAGCCGGCCTGCGGGTGTGCGAGGAGGCGCTGCGCAAGCGCCTGGACGCGCGCGAGGAAGCGGCGCTGCGCGATGCGATCGCGGCCCTGGAAGGGGTGCCGGACGACCCCGGCTTCGGGCTGATCGGCCGCCTGGACCCGGCTCAGGCGGGATAGACCGCGCCCAGCACCCGGGGGCCGGCCGCACCGGTCACCGCGGGCACGTTGCCCGGCCGCCCGGCCAGGGTTTCCCGCGCCAGCCAGGCGAAGGCCATGGCTTCCACGAAATCCGGGTCCAGCCCGTGCGCCGCGCTGGAGTCCAGCATCGTCCCCGGCAGCGCCGCGGCCAGCGCGGCCATCAGCACCGGGTTGTGCACGCCGCCGCCGCAGGCGATCACCCGGCGGGTGCCGGGCTGGGTGGCGCGCAGGGCGTCGGCCACGGTGCGCGCGGTGAGCTGCAGCAGGGTGGCCTGCACGTCGGCGGCCGCCTCGCCGCCGGCCAGCGCGGCCTCCACCCAGTCCAGGTGGAACTGGTCGCGGCCGGTGGACTTGGGCGGCGGCGCGGCGAACCACGGCTCCGCCAGCAGCCGCGCCAGCAGCGCCGGGTCCGCGTGCCCGGCCGCGGCCAGCGCGCCGCCGGCGTCGTAGGGCTGGCCGGCGTGGCGCAGGCACCAGGCGTCCATCAGCCCGTTCGCCGGACCGGTGTCGAAGCCGCGCACCGCGCCCTGCGCGGGCAGCAGGGTCAGGTTGGCGATGCCGCCCAGGTTGAGCACGGCGCGGTCCTCCCGCGCCGAATGCAGGGTGGCGGCATGGAACGCAGGCACCAGCGGGGCGCCGTGGCCGCCGGCCGCCACGTCGCGGCGGCGGAAGTCGGCCACCACGCGCACGCCGCAGCGCTCGGCGATGGTGGACGGATCGCCCAGCTGCAGGGTGAACGGCACCGCGCCGTGCGGGCGGTGGCGCAGCGTCTGCCCGTGCGAGCCGATCGCGGCGACGTCGCCGCGGTCCACGCCGGCGGCTTCCAGGGTGGCGGCGGCGGCGTGGGCGAAGGCGCGCCCGATCCGCACGTCCAGCTCGCCCACCTCGTCCAGCGCCAGGGTCGCCGCCTGCTGGCCCAGCGCCACCAGCCGCGCGCGCAGGTCGGCGTCCCAGCCGTGGGTGCGGCCGAAGACCAACTCGGGGCGTGCGTGCGGGCCGTCGCCGTGGAAGCGCACCAGCGCGGCATCGATGCCGTCGGCGCTGGTGCCGGAAATCAGGCCGAGGAACAGCGGGCGGGGGGCGTCGGGCATGCCGGGCAGTATTGCATCGCGCCGGCGCGGCTCAGCCCTTGTGCGGCTTGCCCGGCGCGTCGGCGCTGGCCACGCGGGTGTCGTCCAGCTGGAACACCACGTCCTCGACCTCGCGGATCTTGTCCAGCGCGCGGCGGGTGTCGTGCTTGAACGCCACCAGCGCGCCGCCGGTCAGCGGCTGCGGCGGCGGCAGGGTCATCCGCAGCGGGTTGACGTGCCTGCCGTTGACCCGGAACTCGTAATGCAGGTGCGGGCCGGTGGCCAGGCCGGTGCTGCCCACGTAGCCGATCACCGTGCCCTGCGCGATGCGCTGGCCGACCCGGATATGGGCGAAGCGCGACATGTGGCCGTACAGGGTGGTGCGGCCGCCGCCGTGGTCCAGGATCACCGCGTTGCCGTAGCCGCCCTTGCGGCCCACGAAGGCCACCCGGGCGTCGCCCGCGGCCATGATCGGGGTGCCGGTGCCGGCCGCGTAGTCGATGCCCATGTGGCCGCGCATGCGGCCGAGCACCGGGTGCTTGCGCATGCCGAAGCCGGAGCTGATGCGCGCGTACGGGATCGGCATGCGGATGAACGGGCGCTTGAGCGAGCGGCCGTCCGGGGTGAAGTACTCGGGCTTGCCGTTGCGCACGTAGCGGAACGCGCTCTTGAGCTTGCCGTCGACGGTGAAGGTGGCCGCCAGCACCGGGCCGGTCTTCGCCAGCTGGCCGTTCTTCCAGGTCTGGTCCACCACCACGCTGAAGCGGTCGTTGCGGTCCAGGTCCGAATCGAAGTCGATGTCGTACTTGAACATCTCGTCGGTCAGCTGGCGCAGCTGCTCGCGGCCCAGCCCCAGCTTGCGCGCGGAGGCGAACAACGAAGCGCCCACGTTGCCGGTGAGCACCACCGTGCGGGTGGTCACTTCCTGCGGCACCGCGTGCTCGCGCAGGGCGGTGCCGTCGAACTCCAGTTCCACCGGTTCGTCGAGCCCGGGCACGGCCTCGATCCGCATCGCGCGCACGCTGCCGTCGGCCGGCAGGTTGAAGCTCAGCGCGGTGCCCGGGCGCAGCCGCCGCAGCGCCGGCTTGATCTTCGGGTGCTGCATCACCGCCTGCAGCTGGCTGTAGGGGATGCCCAGCTCGGCGAACACCGCGCTCAGGGTCTGGCCCTTGCGCAGGGTCACCGACTGCCAGCGGTCGCCGCCGTCGGCGCGCAGCTGCAGGCGCGGCAGCGACAGAGACAGCGTGGTGCGCGCGCTGTCGTGGGCGGTCTGCATCGCGGTGGAGAAGCCCGGCACGATCGCCGCCACCAGCAGGCCGATGGTCGCGAACAGGCTGACGTGGGCCCACTGGCGCCGGGTCCAGCGGCCCTTGAAGGCGTGGGAGAGGCGTGGAAGGGGGGCCGCATCGTGGGCCGCGTTGGCGCGGGCGCGCTCGAGGTTGCCGCGCCGCACGGCGTCGTGGTGCGAATCCGTCATGTGCCTGTCCCCCGCGTGTGACGAATGCGTCAAGGCGCTACCATAGTCAGGCGAAAAACATGCGTCAACTCATTGAATCCACGAATGTTTTTTCGAAACCTGTTTTAACGGTACTTTAACGGCCCTTTCACCAACGCGGTCACACTCCGGACCGTCAGCGCGAGAACCCACGTGTCCGACCAGCAGCCAGCCCTCGACCTCATCGCCCGCGGCAGCGACGAACTCCTCAAGCGCGGGGAGCTGGAGGCGCGCCTGCGGCTCGGCCGCCCGCTGCGGGTCAAGGCCGGCTTCGACCCCACCGCGCCGGACCTGCACCTGGGCCACACGGTGCTGCTCAACAAGATGCGGCAGTTCCAGGAACTGGGCCACCAGGTGGTGTTCCTGATCGGCGACTTCACCGGGATGATCGGCGATCCCACGGGCAAGAACGCCACCCGCAAGCCGCTGTCGCGCGAGGACGTGCTGGCCAACGCCGAGACCTACGCGGCCCAGGTCTTCAAGGTGCTGGACCGCGAGCGCACCGAGGTCCGCTTCAATTCGGAGTGGTTCGGCGCCATGACCGCCGCCGACATGATCCGGCTCGCCGCGCAGCACACCGTGGCGCGCATGCTCGAACGCGATGATTTTGCCAAGCGCTACGCCGGGCAGCAGCCGATCGCCATCCACGAGTTCCTGTATCCGCTGGTGCAGGGCTACGACTCGGTGGCGCTGAAGGCAGACGTCGAGCTGGGCGGCACCGACCAGAAGTTCAACCTGCTGATGGGGCGGGGCCTGCAGGAGGCCCACGGGCAGCCTCCGCAGGTGGTGCTCACCATGCCGCTGCTGGAGGGCTTGGACGGCGTCAACAAGATGAGCAAGTCGCTGGGCAATTACATCGGCATCGCCGAGCCGGCGATCGACATCGTCAACAAGACCATGAAGATCGGCGACGACCTGATGTGGCGCTGGATCGAGCTGCTCAGCTTCGAGATCGGCATCGCGGAAGCCGCGCGGCTGCGCGCGGACGTGGCGGCCGGGCTGAACCCGCGCGACGTCAAGCTGCGGCTGGCGCGCGAACTCGCGACCCGCTTCCACGACGCCCCCGCGGCGGAAACCGCGATCGCCGGCTGGCACGCCGCGGTCACCGGGGAGGGCGACACCTCGCTGCTGCCGCTGCAGGAACTCGCCGTGCCGGCCGGCGGCCTGCGGATCGCCGCGCTGCTGACCGCGGCCGGGATCACGCCCAGCAACTCGGAGGCCAACCGCAAGCTCAAGGAGCGCGCGGTGAAGGTGGACGGTGCGGTGGTCGAGGATCCGGGGCTGGCGTTCGGGCCCGGTTTCGAAGGGGTCCTGCAGGTGGGAAAGCGCAATTTCGCGCGGATCCGGCTGGTGGCCGCCGGCTGACCCCTTGCTGCGGCGCAACAGGTTGCCTACACTGTGCGACCCGCGACGGCCCAGCCTGACCGCGGGGTGAAAAAACATCATCACGCGCTATTGACGGTCGTCGAAAAGCTTGTATGATGTGCGGCTCCCTCGGGCACTTTGGTGCTGGGGGATGGGAGAAGGCGCTGAGGCCGGATCCCGTGATCTTTGACAGTGTGCGCAGGTGACTTGTGCGGGCGTCTGGTGGTGGCGGTTGTCCATCAGCAGACGTTCGTAACAGAACCATCAATTTCAAAGTATTCGTACGCAAGTACACGTACAGCGAGTAATGGGGCTGGAGCGGACTCTGCACCAAAGCTATTTGGCCTTTAAGGCTATGCAGTTTTAAGTGAAGAGTTTGATCCTGGCTCAGAGTGAACGCTGGCGGCAGGCCTAATACATGCAAGTCGAACGGCAGCACAGTGGAGCTTGCTCCATGGGTGGCGAGTGGCGGACGGGTGAGGAATACGTGGGAATCTGCCCAGTCGTGGG
>CAMLJA010000056.1 GCA_946480065.1 uncultured Thermomonas sp.
AAAAAAGTACGGAAGACCTGAAAGCGGTCGGCTCCAACACTAGTCAGCTCCAACGTGCTGCAGTCAACGCAGAAATGGGCCCACGGTTCCCTCCTCGACTCAGTCAAGTCACTGAGACGAAGCCTCGTGAGTAATAGTGTTCGCGCCAACTTCGGCACTTCGCGCATATCCGCATCGTTCGCGCTGAAATATCACGTCGATCTGCCAGTGCTGGCAAAGTGCTCTCCGCATTCCTGACACGTCCACAGACGCAGGTGTTTCAGAAAGCGGAAGGACTCTCCTCGAACTTCGCTCGAAGAGGACTAGGGGTTGGGTCGCGGATTCCGGAGCCAAAAGCGCCCAGTTTGATTTGTAGACGGCGCGCTGCCGCCCCTCAATTTGGAAGGCGATGAAGTCACGCTTCACTTGTAGGCGGCCGCTCGGAAGCACTTCCATGATGCCCGCGGCTTCTTCCGCCACTTTAACCTCGTCGATCTTGCCCCGCTTCATTGCGTTGGGCATCCAAGCGGATTCAATAAATCGAATCCGGTCGGAATTGACAGCCGCAGAATTTTTTCCGGTAGAAAGCAGGGAGATGCCGTCCATTTGAGGCTCCGGAAGCAATCCGGCAGCCTGGGCAAGGGTGGGAGCGATATCGACCAATGATACCGGCCTCTCAGAGGCACCTTTTGCGGTCGTGTTACGCCCATACCCGCGGATGGCAAGTAGAACATTGACTTGAGTCGGCTGGATAGCCGACTTTCCATGGCCAAGGAAGCCATCGCTGATTGGTTGGCCGGACTCGTTTTTGAGGCGATCCTTTTCCATGCCGAGTTCTTCGCCGTGGTCTGAAAAAACCACGACGAGCGCGTTTTGGAGGCGTCCGGTTCGCTCAAGATGCGATTGCAGTCGAGCAAATTGCTGGTCGGCGGCCTTCAACGCTTCGATGTACATCCAGTTGGTATCGGCATACGGGAAAGCCGGATGCTGGGGTTTCGTCGCGTATCCGAATTGCGGAGAAGGCCGAAAATAGGGCCAATGCGCGGCACATAGATGTACATAGAGGAATAAAGGTTTATCCGCCGGCACCTGATTTATGACGCTGTTGATTTTTTGGGTGACATCCCCAGGGTGATAAGCCTGAGCGAAACCGCGGTTGCCGTCGAAAAGGGGAAGCATCCACTTGCCGGCGCTGGTTCGTGACGCTAGCAAGCTCAAGGCGTTGTCGCCCGCGATAGACATCAGAAAATCCGCGCTGCCCATCTGCGGGCCTACGAGGTGGTCGAAGCAGTAGCTTTCGTCGACGTTGGCGAACCGGGTTTCATCCATGGCCATCACCGTGGTGTATCCGGCGCTGCGGAAGCGGTGAGCGATGCTGTCTTCGTGGCTCACCCTATCCTGGGGGAATAGGTTGTTGCGGGCACCGTGAGCCGTTGGATAGCGGCCCGTGAGGACGCTTACGGTTGCAGGGAAGGTATTAGGCAGGGGTGTCAACGTATCGCTGAAGACTGTGCTTTCGTGAAGCCAGGAATCTAGTGTCGGCATCACCTCCATCGGCGCTCCGAACCAGGAGAGGTGGTCTGGGCGAAGTGAATCGATACCGACAACGATGATGTCTGGTTTTGAGCGGATAAATGCTCTGGACTGCGGTCCCTCTGGGCGTGCTTCTTTCATCCCGAGAGTCAGAACACCTGCGAGCAACAAGGCAATCGTGGACGCTGGCAGAAGCTTCTTTCCGGGCCACACGGCGACAACGAAATATCCGATCACCGCAATGACCAGAACAGTCGCCGCAATCTGTGAGGTTGGATTGCCAATAAATACGCCCACGTGGTTGCTTGCGATGGAGAGCGGGAATTGCCACGCAGCGACAAGTTCCACCGCCAAGCAAACCAACATGAGTTGGACGAGGAAATAAAGAATTCGGCGGTGCCATGAGGGCACTCGATGCGCAACTACCCGACGAAAGGCGAACAGGTTGATGAGGCCGAAACCAGCGTACAAGCCGACCGTTACGGCTGCAAACCAGCCCATCTCCCATGCGGTATGGCGGTTGGCCAACATGTCGAGAAAAGTGCCTTGCAGGGAAATCTTCCCATTCACACGATCCAGTTGCTGGCGGTACTGCCACGCCAGCCACGCGAAGGATGCGGCAACGCTCAGGATGCCGAAGCCGAAACGATGTTTTTTCACTGGATCCATTGTGCGGGTTGTCTCGGCAGGGACATGAGCCTGAACCCAGAAAACGAACACCCCAGCCGGAGCTGGGGTGTTCTCAACACTTTGCGCTGGAAAGATCCTTACGGGGCAGCAGCCGCCGCAGGGCAATCGGTCGGCGTGTTGGCGGCCGACAGGGTGTAATCGCTGGACGTGGGCACGCAAGTCCAGGTGATGCGGTCACCGCCGGCCGACGGCAGAGTCGGGGTAAGAGTGACGGTGACCACGCCGGTGGTGGCGGCCGCGCCGGTACCATCAGTGTTAGTGGCGGAGAGGGTGCCGTTGGTGCAAGTAACGTCGCCAGTGGCCACGCCGTCGCACAGGTCCGCACCGGACTTGCCGGCGCCGTGGTTCTCGCCGACCTTGATCTTCTCGCCCGCCAGGCCGCCGATGGCGTTGGTGACCTTGGCCTTGATGGTGTAGTCGCGGTACGCCGGCAGCGCGATGGCCGCCAGGATGGCGATGATCGCAACCACGATCATCAGTTCGATCAGGGTAAAGCCTTGCTGCTTCTTCATGAGTGTTCCCCTAGGGTTTGGTGTGATCCACGTGCCGCGCCGCGGGCTGTCCGGTCCTTCGAAGCCGGGCGATGCGGCACGTGCAGAGGGTATAACGCATGTTGTGTGCCAGTTCAGGACAATCGGGTTTCGGCCCGCAATGTGAAGACCCGGTCACGGTTAGGCGGTGGTTCTTTCAACGGGTTGGGCGAGGAATTGTCACTTGCTGACATTCTGCGTCGGTTTCTGCGGCGTGACCTCGACCGCCTGCAGCGGCATGCCGCTGCGGGCGTCCAGCAGCATGGCGGTGCTGCGGCTGCGCGCGGACATCAGGGCCACGGATTTCACCGCGTTGCGCGGGTGACCAGCGGCGGGTACGCCCGGCGCCAGCGGCTTGGCCTTTGCCAGCACCTGTTCGCGCAGGCCCGCGTAGGGCACGAACAGGTCGGGGTCGCGCAACGGGCCCACGTCCCCGGCCAGGTAGGAGAACAGGAACTCGTCGCGGGCGGCGTCGCTGGACAGGTCCACGCCCACCAGCCAGGGGCCGGCGCTGCCGCGAAAGCGCGGCCAGCCCGCGGCGCGCGCCTTGCTGGCCGCATCGTCCGGCAGCTCGTTGGCGAACACCAGGGCGAAGGCCTGCTGGCTGCCCACCAGGAACAGCGGCCGGCTGCGCCACAGGGTGTGCAGGCCGTAGCTGAGGAAGGCCAACTGCAGCAGCGCCACCACCGCGAGGTCCAGCTTGAGCCCGCGCTTGCCGGGGCGGTACAGCAGCAGCGTGAGCAGCGGGCCGGCCACGATGTCCACGCCCAGCATCACCGCCAGCAGCTTGTCCAGCTTGGCGGCCAAGTGCAGGCCGGCGGGGAACCACAGCAGGAAGGCGGTGGCGGCGATGCTGCCCAGCAGCAGGATGCTCAGGCCCAGGTGGGCGGCGAAGGCGCCCCAGCGCGTGCGGGGCGAATGCAGCAGCGACATGCGGACGGTCTCCGGAGGGAAGCCGGCGCGAAAGATAGGGGCCATATGCCCCGGCCTTCAAGGGCACGGGCGATGGGTCGGGCGCCCGCCTGCCTCAGTCGATTCCCAGCTTCTTCAGCTTGTAGCGCAGGGCGCGGAAGGTGATGCCCAGCTGGGCGGCGGCCTTGGTCTTGTTGTAGCGGTTGTCCTGCAGGGCCTGCTCGATCGCCTTGCGCTCGATCTCCTCGATGAAGCTGGGCAGGGCGCTGGTGGCGGACTCGCGCGGGTCGATCCGGCTGGGGTCCAGGCTGGCGGCGGCGGCCTGAGCGGGGGCGCTGGGGCGCTGCTCGGGCAGGCGCAGGTCGGCGGCGCGGATGCCGTCGTCGTCGGCCAGGGCGAAGGCGCGCTCCAGGATGTTCTCCAGTTCGCGCACGTTGCCGGGGAAGTTGTAGCGGGCCAGGGCCTCGCGCGCGTCCGGGTGCAGCACCGGCACGGGGCGCTGCTGGGTGGCGGCCAGACGGGCCAGGATGGCGTCTTCCAGCAGCGGCAGGTCCTCGCGGCGCTCGCGCAGCGGCGGCACCCGCAACTCGATCACGTTGATGCGGTAGTACAGGTCGTGGCGGAAGCGGCCCTCGTCCACCAGCGCGCCCAGGTTCTTGTGGGTGGCCGACAGGATGCGCACGTCCACCGCCACCTCGGCGTTGGCACCCACCGGGCGCACGGACTTCTCCTGGATCGCGCGCAGCAGCTTGACCTGCATGTGCATGGGCAGCTCGGCCACCTCGTCTAGGAACAGGGTGCCGCCCTCGGCGGCCTGGAACAGGCCGGGCTTGTCGGCGTGGGCGCCGGTGAAGCTGCCCTTCTTGTGGCCGAAGAATTCGCTTTCCATCAGCTCGGCGGGGATGGCGCCGCAGTTGACCGGCACGAACGGGCCGGCGGCGCGCGCGCCTTCGGCGTGGATGGTGCGGGCCACCAGCTCCTTGCCCACGCCGGACTCGCCGGCGATGTAGACCGGCGCCTGGCTGCGGGCCACCTTGGCCAGGGTGGTGCGCAGGTCGGTCATGGCCGGGGACACGCCCAGCAGCCGGGTGCTGGCCGGGTCCGGCGCGTTGCGGCCCTCGCTGCCCAGCTTCAGCGCGTTCTGCACCAGCCCGCGCAGCACCGCCAGGTCCACCGGCTTGCTGACGAAGTCGAACGCGCCGGCCTTCAGCGCGCCCACCGCGGCCTCCTGGTTGCCGTAGGCGGTGATCATGGCCACCGGGGTCTGCGCGTGCAGCTGGGCGATCTCCCGCACCAGCTCCACCCCGGAGCCGTCGGCCAGGCGCATGTCGGTCAGGCACAGCGCGTACTGGTTGTGCCGCAGCAGCGAGCGGGCGTCGGCCAGCGAGGAGGCGGTGTCGCAGCGCAGCCCCATCCGCCCCAGCGTGAGCACCAGCAGTTCGCGGATGTCGCGCTCGTCGTCGACGATCAGCGCGGTCTGCGCCGGCTGGGCGCTTTTGTCGGAAGTTGCCATATCGCGTCACCTTACCCGCTCCCCCGGCGGCGGGCCATAGGACGAAGGGTGGGTGGGTGACTGTGCTTCGACTCCGGCGCTGCGCGCCTACGCTCAGCACGAACGGGTTCTAGGGCTGGCAAGCAGCGTGGACCCCGTTCGCCCTGAGCGTAGCGCCGGAGGCGCGGAGTCGAAGGGGCCTCCTGAAACCTGCAAACAGGGCCCCTGAGCCTCGTTGTTTTGTAGGTGCCGGGCTTGCCCGGCACGCATTCACCCGGGGGGTGTCCCCGCCCTCAGCGCGGCCGCAGGGCGCCGCTGGGCGGCAGCAGGCGGATCCGGAAGCAGGCGCCGCCGGCGGGGAGGGGGACGTACTCCAGGCTGGCCTGGTTGGCCATGCAGAGCTCGCGGGCGATGTACAGGCCCAGGCCGGTGCCGTGGGGGGAGGTGGTGTAGAACGGCTTGAACAGCTGCGCGGCCACCGCTTCGGGCATGCCGGGGCCGCGGTCCATCACCTCCAGCAGCGGCACGCCGGCGGGGTCGGTGCGGGCGTGCACGGCCACCCGCGCGGGTTCGCCGGGCAGGCGGCCGTAGACCAGAGCGTTGTGCACCAGCACGGTCAGCACCTGCTGCAGCTGGCGGCGGTCGACCATGCAGGGCACCGGCGCGGTGGGGGTGGCGGCGTCCAGCCGGTCCTGCTCCAGCGGGTGGCTGGCCTGGTAGTCGGCCACGAAGCGGCGGACGAAGTCGCCCAGTTCCAGGTGTTCGGGCTGGGCGCGCTCGCGCTTGGCCAGGCCCAGCACGTTGTCCACGATGCCGTTCATGCGCTGGGTCTGCTGGTACACGATCTCCAGCAGGCGGCGGTCGGCGGTGGGGATGTCGGGCGACTCCTCCATCAGCTGGGTGGCGTAGCTGATGGCGGCCAGCGGGTTGCGGATCTCGTGCGCCAGGCTGGCGGAGAAGCGGCCCAGGGTGGCCAAGGTCAGCGACTCGGCGCGCTGGGTGGCCAGGCTGGTGTCGTCCAGGAACACCAGCACGTCCTCGTCGCCGGCCAGCAGGCGGGCGAAGCGGGGCTGCACCTCGGGCAGGTCCGGCGCCAGCTGCAGCGGCAGCGGGAGCAGCTGGGGGTCGGCACGCCAGCGCGCCAGCCGCGCCGCCAGCGCGGGCGAGGCCTCGCCCAGCGCGCACTGGTCCAGCGGCTCGCCGCCCAGCAGCAGCACCGCGGCCTCGTTCGCCAGCCGCACGCGGCCGGCGCCGTCCACCAGCAGCACGCCGGTGCGCATGCGCCGGATGACGAGCTCGTTGACCTCGGCCATGTTGGCCGCCTGGGTGCCGCGGCGCTCGGCCAGCGCCTGCGCGGCGCGCATCTGCCGGCCCAGCAGGTTGGTCAGGGTGGCCATGGCCAGGAAGCTGATCGAGAACATCGACAGTTCGGCCAGCGATTGCCCGCTCTCCCCATGGGTGGCCAGCGACCAGCCGTAGACCGCGGCAAACGCCCCCGCGGCCAGCGCCGCGGTGGCGATCCCCAGCCGCAGCGGCAGCAGCATGGCCGCCGCGCCCACGTTGAACAGCAGCATCATGGCGATGCCGGCGCTGGCGTCGGACAGCGCGTGCATGGCCAGGCTGGCCGCGGCGATGTCCACCAGCACCCCCGCCAGCGCCTGGCCGGCCACGCGGCCGCGGCGGCCGGCGAACAGCAGCCCCACCGCCACCAGCAGGTAGCCCAACGCCACCGCCCGCGCCAGCATGGGCGCCCGGGGCGCCGACAGCATCGCCGCCGCCGGCCCGAATACCACCAGGCACAGCAGCGCCGCTTCCAGGATCCGGTACAGGGTGACGAAGTACAGCTCGCGCCGGATGGCGGCCTGGTCGGCGGCGGGGGCGAGGCTGGGCATCATCGGAGTATAGGGAGAGTCGCCGGCGGTCCAGGGCTGTGCGGCTGGCCGGGCGGGCTGTGGTCAGGCGGACGGTGCGCGGGCGGCCAGCCGCTCCAGCGCGTCGAGCAGCCGGCGATGGCTTTCCACGTTGGGCCGATAGACCCGCGGGTTGAGCCTGAGAACCTGCAGCACCCGCTCCGCGCGTTCGGCATCGCCTTCCCGCAGGGCCAGCTTTCCGATCATGGGCAGGCACTGGGTGCATTCGATCCGCTCCGCGAGCACGCGGTCCGCCAGCATCCCGGCCCGGTCCAGCCTGCCTGCCGCTAGGTCGAGTTCGAGCAGGTTGGAGATGGCGTAGACCGAGTCGGGATCGGTGGCGTAGGCCCAGGTCCAGAGGCTGGTTTCGTTCGCCCACAGCGGGACCGTGGTGCGAATGGCCACGGCGGACAGCGCCAGCCACACCATGGCGACCCCGGCCGCGAGCCCGCGCAGGAAGCCGGGCGACAGCCGGCTTGCCACTGCTCCGGGCAGGTGGGGCCGGAGCAGCGGAAGCATGGCGCAGGCGACGGCCAGGCCGCAGGTCAGGTAGCGGTCGTGGAACAGGTTGGGGTTGAAGGCGACCGGCAGGATCCGCAGCACGGGCAGCAGGCTCGCGGTGACCACCAGCGCGATGCACGCCAGGGCCGAACCGCGGCGGAACGCGAACCAGGCCGAGGCGGCCGGGATGGCGACCGCGGCGATGTCGACCAGCGCCGATACGGCGGTCACCGGTTCGAACTGGCCCGGCGAGAACTCGTGCACCGGTCCCATTCCCCATGTCGGCAGGAACACCGTCCGCCAGTAGCGGATGTAGGTACTGCAGACAAGCTGCACGTGACCTACCAGCGAGAGCCCCGGGTCGGCGGCTGGCATCACCGACGGGCCCATCGCCAAGTGGCGGAACGCAAGGTAGGCAAGGCCGGCGGCCAGCACCGCGGCCCAGGTGCCGAGGTTGCGGGCGACGAACCGGCGCAGGGGCGGCGCGCGGCCGTCGCGACGGGCCTGCACCGCCCAGTCGAAGGCCACGAGCACCAGCGGGAAGGCCACCGCCGATTCCTTGGTGAGCGCCGCCAGGAAGAAGCACCCGGCGACTAGCAGGGCGCGCCTGACCGGGCGGCGAGTGGAGGTGCTGGCCAGCAATCCAAGCAGGGTGAAGGTGGTCAGTAGCAGGTCGTACTGGCAGCCGACCCATGCCACCGTCTCGATCACGGAGGGGTGCAGGCCGAACAAGGCCATCGGGACGAGCAGGGCCAGGGCGCGCCGGCCGGATGCAAGTCGCGCCGAATCCGCGCAGCGCAGCGCGAGGAGCCCGACCAGCAGCGTGTTCAGCAGGTGGAAGCCGAGCGAGACCAGGTGCATCGGCCCGGGAGCGCCGTCGAAGAGCCGGAGCTGCACGGTGAACAGGCCGACCACCAGCGGCCGGAAGTAGTACGCCCAGAAGTTGAAGCCCTTGAAGATGTAGTGCTTCCACTGGTCGCCGCGGGTCAACCAGTCGTTCCACCTGAAATTGACTACGTCGTCCCACACGAAATCACCGTGCACGACGGGCCAATACAGGATGCAGATGGCGGCGAGCAATGCCGCGGCGGCGCCGGCGGCGGGTCGAAAGGTCAGGGCGCGGGCGGGCATCAGTCGCAGTATGCGGCAGCCCGGGCGGGGCGCGGGCGCGTGGCGGGCGTTGCGTCAGCACGGGGTGCGACAGCCGGGGGAGCCGCACCCCCGGCATGCGGCGGCGCAACACGTTAAAATGGGGGTTCCGCCCCCGCCGGGCCGCCATGCGGCCGGCCCCGGGCGTCCGTCCTCTCCCCGGGTGATCCATGAATTTCCACGAATATCAGGCGAAGCAGCTGTTTGCCGACTACGGCATCGCGGTACCGGCAGGGCGCGTGGCGCGCTCGCCGGAGGAGGCCGTCGACGCGGCCAAGGCCATCGGCGGCGACGCCTGGATGGTGAAGGCGCAGATCCACGCCGGCGGCCGCGGCAAGGCCGGCGGCGTGAAGTACTCCAAGTCCTTCGACGAGGTCCGCGGCTACGCCAAGGGCATGCTGGGCACGAAGATGGCCACCTACCAGTCGGCCGGCGTGGCCCTGCCGGTGGACGCGGTGCTGGTGACCCAGGCCACCGACATCGCCCAGGAGCTGTACCTGTCGGTGATGGTGGACCGCGCCACCCAGTCGATCACCTTCATCGCCTCCGCCGACGGCGGCGTGGAGATCGAGAAGACCGCGGTGGAGAACCCCGACGCCATCAAGACCCTGCACGTGAACTTCGTGCAGGGCCTGCAGCCGTACCAGTGCCGCGACATGGGCTTCGCCCTGGGCCTGAACGCCAGGCAGGTCAACCAGCTGACCAAGATCATGCTGGGCCTGTACCGCCTGTTCAACGAGAAGGACCTGGCGCTGGTCGAGCTGAACCCGCTGGCCATCCTCACCGACGGCAACCTGGCGGTGCTGGACGGCAAGATCAATTCCGACGACAACGCCGGTTTCCGCCACCCCGAACTGGTGGAGATGCGCGACATCGCGCAGGAAGACGAGACCGAGGTGCTGGCCTCCAAGTACGACCTGAACTACGTGACCATGGACGGCGACATCGGCTGCATGGTCAACGGCGCCGGCCTGGCCATGGCCACCATGGACGTGATCAAGCTGGAGGGCGGCGCGCCCGCCAACTTCCTGGACGTGGGCGGCGGCGCCAACAAGGAGAAGGTGACCGAGGCCTTCAAGCTGATCCTGCGCTCGCCGGACGTGAAGGCCATCTTCGTCAACATCTTCGGCGGCATCGTCCGCTGCGACATGATCGCCGAGGGCA
>CAMLJA010000057.1 GCA_946480065.1 uncultured Thermomonas sp.
TCGCGAGGGCCGGGAATCGCCCGGGCGGGGCATCGGAGATGGCGCGCCCGGAGGGGTGAGTCGGCGGGTTTGCGAACCACCGGTTCGCGCGCCGGACGAACGCCCGAGCGCTGGTCGCGAGGGCCGGGAATCGCCCGGGCGGGGCATCGGAGATGGCGCGCCCGGAGGGATTCGAACCCCCGACCAATGGCTTCGGAAGCCACTACTCTATCCGGCTGAGCTACGGGCGCGTGCCGCGCGGCGGCGTGCGCCGCGGACGCGCATTCTCGCACGATTGCAGCCCGGCGTGCCGCTGCTAGGCTAGCGCCATGCCCTACGAACGCGACTTCGCCCCGCTGCCCGCCCCCGAGCCGCGCTGGCGCGAGCGCCTGCGCCAGTACTGGCGGCTGGTCCGCGGCGACCGTCCGATCGGCTGGCTGCTGCTGCTGTGGCCCACGTGGTGGGGCCTGTGGCTGGCGGCCGGCGGGGTGCCGCCCGCGTGGCCGCTGCTGGTGTTCTCGCTGGGCGTGTGGCTGACCCGCTCCGCCGGCTGCGTGATCAATGACTACGCCGACCGCTGGCTGGACGCCGGGGTGGAGCGGACCCGCGACCGGCCGCTGGCCACCGGCGCGGTGTCCGGCCGCGAGGCCCTGGCCGTGTTCGCGGTGCTGATGCTGGCGGCCTTCGCGCTGGTGCTGACGCTGAACCGGCTCACGGTGTGGATGAGCGTGGTCGGCGTGCTGCTGGCCGCCAGCTATCCCTACCTCAAGCGTCATACCTACCTGCCGCAGGTCTACCTCGGCATGGCCTTCGGCTGGGGCATCCCGATGGGCTTCGCCGCGCTGACCGGCGCGGTGCCGCCGATCGCCTGGGTGCTGTACGTGGCCAACATCTTCTGGGCGACCGCCTACGACACCTGGTACGCGATGGTGGACCGCGAGGACGACCTGCGCATGGGCGCCAAGTCCACCGCCATCCTGTTCGGCGACATGGACCTGGCCGCGCAGGGCGTGCTGTACGCGTGCATGTTCCTCGCGCTGGCGCTGGTCGGGCGCGATGCCGGGATGGGGCCTTGGTACTGGGGCGGGCTGGGCGCCGCGCTGGTGCTGGTGGGGTGGGAATTCGCGATCGCCCGCGGGCGCGAACGCGCCGCCTGCTTCCGCGCCTTCCTGCACAACAACTGGGTGGGCCTGGCGGTCTTCGCGGGCATCGCGCTCGACCACGCGCTGCGGGCGAAGGTGGTCGTCGCCTGACGTCCGCCGGGGCCGCCGCTCAGGCGACCCGCGCGCAGACCCACGCGTCCACCCGGGTCACGCCGGCTGCGCGCAGCGCGCGGGCCGCAGCATGCAGGGTGGCGCCGGTGGTCATCACGTCGTCGATGAGCGCCACGTGGCCGGGCAGCGCGATGCCGGGCGCCACCGCGAACGCCCCGCGCAGGTTGCGCCGGCGCGCCCCGGCGTCCAGCCGCGACTGCGCGCGGGTGCCGCGCGTCCGCTGCAACGCATCGGCCAGCAGCGGCAGGTTCAGCGCGCGGGCCAGCGGGCGCGCCAGCTCCAGCGCCTGGTCGTAGCCGCGTTGGCGCAGGCGCGTTCGGTGCAGCGGCAGCGGGAGGATCGCCTGCGGACGCACCGCGTCTTGCAACGCATCCGCCATGCACTGCGCCAGCACCCGGCCGGCGGCGAAGTCGCCGTGGAACTTCAGCCGCGGCAGCAGCCGGTCCAGCGGGAAGCGGTAGTCGAACGCCGCCCGCACCTCGTCCAGCGGCGGCGGCGCCTGCAGGCACTGGCCGCAGGTGCCGGCCTCGGGCAGCGGCAGCGCGCAGCGCGGACAGGCCGGGCCCTGCCAAGGCAGCTCGGCGAAGCAGGCCGCGCACAGGTCGCGCCGGTGCGCGCCGGGCTCCCCGCAGACCAGGCAGCGCAGCGGGAACAGCCAGGCCCACGGGGCCGGGGGGCGGCCGTCAACCGCAGGCAGGGAGGTTTGGTTGACGGTGCCGGCCATGCGTTCCAGACTGCCGCCCTTGCCGCAGCGCGTCAGTCGGAAAACCCCCATGCCCCAGGTCGCCGCTTTCCCCATCCGCCACGACTGGTCCCGCGCCGAGGTCGAAGCCCTGTTCGACCTGCCCTTCACCGAGCTGCTGCACCGCGCCGGCAGCGCGCACCGCCAGCATTTCGACCCGGCCGAGGTGCAGGTGTCCACGCTGCTGTCGGTGAAGACCGGCGGCTGCCCGGAGGACTGCGGCTATTGCCCGCAGGCCGCGCGCTACCACACCGGCGTGGAGGCGACCAAGCTGATGGAGACCGACGCGGTGATCGAGCGCGCGCGCCAGGCCAAGGCCGCGGGCGCCTCGCGCTTCTGCATGGGCGCGGCCTGGCGCAGCCCGAAGGACCGCGACATCCCGAAGGTCGCGGCGATGATCCGCGAGGTGAAGGCGCTGGGCCTGGAGACCTGCGCGACGCTGGGCATGCTCAGCGGCACCCAGGCGCAGGCGCTGAAGGCCGCGGGCCTGGACTACTACAACCACAACCTCGACACCGACCCCGACTACTACGGCGACATCATCCACACCCGCGAGGTGCAGGACCGCCTGGACACGCTGGCGCACGTGCGCGACGCCGGCATGAAGACCTGCTGCGGCGGGATCGTCGGCATGGGCGAATCGCGCCGCCAGCGCGCCGGCCTGCTGCAGACCCTGGCCAACCTGCCGGCGCACCCGGATTCGGTGCCGATCAACCGCCTGGTGCAGGTGGAAGGCACGCCGCTGCACGGCACGGTGGAGCTGGATCCGTTCGAGTTCGTCCGCACCGTCGCGGTGGCGCGGATCCTGATGCCGGCCTCGATGGTGCGCCTGTCGGCCGGCCGCGAGAGCATGAGCGACGAGCTGCAGGCGCTGTGCTTCACCGCCGGCGCGAACTCGATCTTCTATGGCGAGAAACTGCTGACCACCGGCAATCCCGACACCGGACGCGACCTGGCGCTGTTCGCGCGGCTGGGCCTGCGGCCGATGCCGCTGGAGGCGGGCGCGGACGATGCCATCGACGCCTGCACCGCCACCGTGCACGCCGGCATCACCGAAGCCGCCTGAGCCATGCCGCCGCGTCCGCTCCTGCGCGAGCGCGTCGACGCCGCGCGCCAGTCGCGGCTGGCCGCCCACCGCATCCGCACCCGCCGCGAAGTGCTGCGCCGCGATGGCGTGCGCTGCCAGGTGCGCGATGACGCCGGCGGCGAGCGCTGGCTGACGGCGTTCTGCAGCAACGACTACCTGGGCCTGTCCCAGCAGTTCGGGGTGGTCGGCGCGCTGGAGGCCGCGGCCGCGCGCGAGGGCACCGGCGCCACCGCCTCGCACCTGGTCTGCGGCCACCATGCCGCGCACGCGGCGCTGGAGCGCGAGGTCGCCGACTGGCTCGGCGTGCCGGCCGCGCTGCTGTTCGGCAGCGGCTATGCCGCCAACCTGGCGGTGCTGCAAGCGCTGCTGGGAGCGGACGACGTCTGCGTGCAGGACCGCCTCAACCACGCCAGCCTGATCGACGGCGCGCGCCTGGCCGGCTGCGCGCTGCGCCGCTATCCGCATGCCGATGCCGAAGGCGCGCTGCGGCAGCTGCGCGCCGCGCCCGACGGCGCCGCGGTGCTGGCCACCGACGGTGTCTTCAGCATGGACGGCGACGTGGCGCCGCTGAAGCTGCTGGCGCTGGTGGCGCGGGCGCAGCGCGCCACCCTGTACGTGGACGACGCGCACGGGATCGGCGTGCTCGGCCCCGACGGGCGCGGCAGCGTCGCGGACGCCGGACTCGCGGTCGACGCGGTGCCGCTGCAGCTGGTCACCCTGGGCAAGGCGCTGGGCGGCCACGGTGCGCTGGTGGCGGGCGACGCCGACCTGGTCCGCCACCTGGCGGAAACCGCGCGGCCCTACATCTACACCACCGCGCTGCCGCCGGCCCAGGCCGCCGCCGCGCTGGCCGCGGTCCGGCTGGCGCGGCGCGACCACTGGCGGCGGGAAAAACTGGGCGCCGCGATCGCCCGGCTGCGCGACGGCGCGGCCCGGCACGGCTTCGAACTGCTGCCCTCGGCCACGCCGATCCAGCCGCTGCACTGCGGCGACGAGGCCACCGCGCTGGCGATGGCGGCGGCGCTGGAGGCACAGGGCTACTGGGTGTCCGCGATCCGCCCGCCCACCGTGCCGGAGGGCCGCGCGCGCCTGCGCATCACCCTGTCCGCCCTGCACGCCGAGGCCGAGGTCGACGGCCTGCTGGAGGCGTTGTGCTGGGCGCGCGACGCCGTGGCGCTGGGCTACCGCGAGGCCGCGGGTGGCTGAGCGCGGCCTGCACGTGGAGGTGGCCGGCAGCGGTCCGCCGCTGGTCCTGCTGCACGGCTGGGCGATGCACGGCGGCATCCTGTCTCCGCTGGTCGAGGCCCTGCGCGCGCGCCGCACCCTGCACGTGGTCGACCTGCCCGGCCACGGGCGCAGCCGCGACTGCGGCGTTCCGCTGGCGCTGGACGCCTGCGCGCAGGCGGTGCTGGCCGCGGTGCCGGACGCGCCCTGGTGCGGCTGGTCGCTGGGCGGGCTGGTGGCGCTGCGCGCGGCCAGCCTGCGGCCCGCGCGCCTCCCTGCGCTGGCGATGCTGTGCGCCACGCCGAAATTCGTGGTCGCCGACGACTGGCCGCAGGGCATGCCGGCGGCAGTGTTCCAGGGCTTCGCCGACGGGCTGCGCGGCGACTGGCGCGCCACCATCGAGCGCTTCATCGCGCTGGAGGCGTTCGGTTCCGACCACATGCGCGAGGAGCTGCGGATGCTGCGCGAGCAGGTGCTGGCGCACGGCGAACCCTCGCCGCGCGTGCTCGCCGAAGGCCTGGCGCTGCTGCAGGCGGCCGACCTGCGCGAGGCCCTGCCCGCGCTGGCGGTGCCGAGCCTGTGGATCGCCGGCCGCCGCGACCGCCTGGTCAACCCGGAGGCGATGCGCGCCAGCGCGGCGCGCGCGCCGGACGCGCGCTTCGTGCAGGTGGAGCACGCCGGCCACGCGCCGTTCCTGACCCATGCCGGCGCGGTGGCCGACGCCCTGCGCGACTTCCTGGCCGAGGCCGGGGCATGAGCGCGCCGCTGTTCGATGCCCGGCAAGTCCGGCGCGCGTTCTCGCGCTCCGCCGCCAGCTACGACGCCGCCGCCGGGCTGCAGCACGCGGTGGAGGCGCGGCTGCTGGAGTCGCTGGACTACCTGGACGATCCCGCGCTGCAGCGTCCGCCGCCGCAGCGCCTGCTGGACCTGGGCTGCGGCACCGGCCGTGCCAGCGCGGCCATGCAGAAGCGCTGGCCGAAGGCGGAGGTGGTGTCCATGGACCTGGCGCTGCCGATGCTGCGCCAGGCGCGCGCGGCGTCGCGCCGGCGCAATCCGTTCGCGCGGGTGCCGGCGCAGGTCTGCGCCGACGCGCGCGCGCTGCCGCTGGCGGACGCCAGCGTGGACGTACTGTTCTCCAACCTGTGCCTGCAGTGGGTCGAGGACCTCGACGCGGTGCTGGCCGGCTTCCGCCGGGTGCTGAAGCCGCACGGGCTGCTGCTGTTCAGCACCTTCGGGCCGGCCACGCTGTGGGAACTGCGCGAGGCGTTCGCCCGCGCCGACGACGCCCCGCACGTCAGTCCGTTCGCGGACATCGCCGGCGTGGGCGATGCGCTGGTGCGCGCCGGCTTCCACCAGCCGGTGCTGGACCGCGAGGACGAGACCACCCACTACCCGGACCTGCCGGCGCTGATGCGCGAGCTGCGCGCGATCGGCGCCACCAACGCGCTGGCCTCGCGCCGGCACACGCTGACCGGGCGCGCGCGCTTCCGCGCCGCGGCCGACGCCTACGAACCGCAGCGCGATGCCCGCGGCCTGCCCGCCAGCTGGGAGATCATCAGCGCGATGGCGTGGGCGCCCGAGGCCGGCACCCCGTTCCGCGAAGGCGGCATGGACGTGGTCGCGGTGCCGCTCTCGCGCATCCCGGTGCGCCGCCGCGCATGAGCGCGCCGCGGCGGGCGCTGCTGGCGGTGGGGCTGTCGCTGCTGTCGGCGCTGTTCTTCACCGCGACCTACGTGCTCAACCGCGCGGCCGCGCTGGAGGGCGGGCCGTGGCTGTGGACCGCGGTGCTGCGCTATCTGATCGTGCTGCCGCTGCTGCTGCCGCTGATGCCCTGGCAGGGCGGCGTGGCGCCGGCGTGGCGCGCGATCCGGGCGGCGCCGCTGGCGTGGCTGGGCTGGAGCGGGATCGGCTTCGTCGCCTTCTACCTCCTGCTGAGCTACGCCGCCGCCAGCGGCCCGGCCTGGCTGGTGGCCGGCAGCTTTCAGACCACCGCGCTGGCCGGGATGCTGTGCGCGCCGCTGCTGTACCGCGACGCGCGGGCGCGGATCCCGCGCGCCGGGTTCGCGGTGGGCGTGCTGATCCTGGCCGGGGTGCTGCTGATGCAGCGCGGGCACGCGCACGGCGCGCTGGACGCGCGCGGCTGGCTGGCGATGCTGTGCGTGGTGGCCAGCGCGTTCGCCTATCCGCTGGGCAACCGCGGCCTGCTGCTGCACCTGGAGCGCCGCGGGGTCGAACTCAACGCCACCCAGCGCGTGTTCGGCCTGACCCTGGCCAGCCAGCCGGCGTGGCTGGCGCTGGCCTGCGTGGCGTGGGCGCAGTCCGGCCCGCCGTCGGCCGGGCAGGCGCTGCTGGCGGCCGGGGTGGCGCTGAGCGCGGGCGTGGTCGCCACCATCCTGTTCTTCCAGGCCACCGGCATGGTCCGCGACAGCGGCACCGGGCTGGGCGCGGTGGAGGCGATGCAGGCGGCCGAGGTGCTGTTCGCCGCGCTGCTGGGCGCGCTGTTCCTGGGCGAGGCGTGGCCGCGCGGGCAGGCGCTGGGCGGCGCGCTGATGGTGGTCGCGGGGATCGCCCTGTTCGCCTGGGTGGTGGCGCGCGACGCCGCGCGCGACCGCCGCGGGCTGCGGGCGCTGCGCAGCGACCGCGGCGGCTAGGGCTCAGCCGGGCGCGAGCGCCAGCAACGCCGGCAGCGCGTCGAGGTCGACGTTGCCGCCGGAAAGCACGATCCCGACCCGGCGCCCCGCGAACGGGCCGGGGTGCGCCAGCACCGCCGCCAGCGCGATCGCCGACGACGGCTCCACCAGCTGCTTGGTGCGGGTCCACAGCAGGCGCATCGCCGCCACCACGCCGGCATCGTCCACCGTCAGCACCTCGGCGCCGGCCTCGCGCAGCAGCGCGAAGTTGGGCGCGCCCAGGGTGCCGCGCAGGCCGTCGCAGACGGTGTCGGGCACGAAGTCGTGGTCCAGCGCGCCGCGCGCGAACGAGCGCGCGCCGTCGGCCGCGCCCTCGGGTTCGGCCAGGTAGAGCCGGCAGCGCGGCGCCAGCGCGCGCATCGCCAGCGCGGCGCCGGCGGCCAGCCCGCCGCCGCCCAGCGGCACCACCAGCGCGTCCAGGTCGGGCTGCGCGGTGAGCAGCTCCAGCGCGGCGGTGCCCTGGCCGGCGATCACGCGCGGATCGGTGTACGGATGCACCACCGTGCCGCCGGTCTCCGCCTGCACGCGGGCGCAGGCGGCCTCGCGCGCGGCGATGGTGGGCGCGCAGGCGTGCAGGGTCGCGCCGTAGTGCGCGATCGCCGCCAGCTTCGCGCGCACCGCGCCCTCCGGCACCACCACGTGGCAGGGGATGCCGCGCAGCTTCGCCGCCAGCGCCAGCGCGGCGCCGTGGTTGCCGGAGGAGTGCGTCACCACGCCGCGCGCGGCGGTGGCGTCGTCGAGGGCGAACACCGCGTTGCAGGCGCCGCGGAACTTGAACGCGCCGATCCGCTGCAGGTGCTCGGCCTTGAAGTGGAGCGACGCCCCGGCGTCGGTGTCCAGCGCCTGCGAATGCAGCACGGGCGTGGCGTGCGCGTGCGGGGCGATCCGCGCGGCGGCGGCCAGGACGTCGTGGAAGGTGGGCGCGGCGTGCGGCATCGGCGCATGCTAGCGCAGGGCGCGGCGCCTGAATCGTTCAGCGCGCGCGCAGCCGGTTCCGGCCGGATTAAGCACGGATTCAATCCGCCGGCACCAAGCTGGATCCACGACACAGGGGGAAGACCCGATGCTCCGCAAGTTCCTGCTCCCGGCCCTGGCGGCCGCAACCCTCGCCGGCTGCGCCACCGGCTACGGCTACCGTGGCGGCAATGGCGACTACTATTACGGCCGCCCGACCGTGGAATACCGCCACGTCTCCCCGTACGGGTATTACGGCGGCGGCTACTACGGCGGCGGTTATGGCCTGTATGGCGGCTACGGCTACGGTTCGCCGTACTACTACGCGCCCTACTACTCGCCGTACTGGTACCGGCCGCGCCCGCACCACGGCGGCCACGACCACGACGGCGACCACGATGGCGACCACGATGGCGACCACCACGACGGCGGCAGCGCCGGCAGCGACGAGCGCCTGCCGCCCTGGCGCAATCCGGGCCGGCTGGCCGATCTGCGGCAGCAGCGGCAGCAGCAACCCGAGGCGCGGATCCAGCGCGCGCCCGCGCCGATGCGGATCGAGCGCCCGGCGCGCAGTGCGCCCAGCATGCCGATCCGGCGCGAGGCCGGCTCGCGCATGGGCGGGATGATCCGCGCCGCCAAGGCCCGCCAGGCCGTCGAATAACGTGCGCCGAGTCACGACCCGCGCCATTCGTCGGCGCGGGCGTGACCGGATGCGTCACTGTGCGACGCGGACAGGGTAAGCTGCCGGAGCCGGCGAACCGTGGGGCCCTCCGGATCCCCCCTGTTCCGTCTCCCCGCGGTCGCCGGCGCTCCGATTCGCCGGCGGCGCGGCCCGAAAAAAGTGAGGGCCGAATGTCCCCCGACATTCGGCCCTCGAGCATCCTCGTCGTGCGCAGGGCCGGCCCCTGTTCAGTCCGGTCCATCGCCAGATGGCGTGCCACGCCGAGTGCTGCAGGGACTAACGCAGGAACCGTGCCAACTCCCCGAACGCGAATCCCGGCGCGCGCGATAATGGCCCCATGAGCCGTTCCTTCTACCAGCACGACGTCATCGTGATCGGCGGCGGCCACGCCGGTACCGAAGCCGCGCTGGCCGCCGCCCGCGCCGGTGCGCGCACGCTGCTGCTGACCCACAGCATCGAAACCGTGGGCGCGATGAGCTGCAACCCCGCCATCGGCGGCATCGGCAAGGGCCACCTGGTCAAGGAGATCGACGCGCTGGGCGGCATCATGGCGCGCGCCGCGGACGCCGCCGGCATCCAGTGGCGCACGCTCAACGCGTCGAAAGGCGCCGCCGTGCGCGCCACCCGCTGCCAGGCCGACCGGTCGCTGTACCGCGCCTTCATCCGCCGCGCGGTGGAGACCCAGCCCAACCTCACCGTATTCCAGGCCGCGGTCGATGACCTGGTCATCGAGCAGGACGCCGTGCGCGGCGCGATCACCCACACCGGCCTGCGCTTCCACGCACCGGCCGTGGTGCTGACCGCCGGCACCTTCCTCGCCGGCAAGATCCACATCGGCGAAACCCAGTACGCCGCCGGCCGCATGGGCGATCCGCCGTCCACCGCGCTGGCGCACAAGCTGCGCGAAGGCCGCTTCGTGGTCGACCGGCTGAAGACCGGTACGCCGCCGCGCATCGATGGCCGCACGCTGGACTATTCGGTGATGGCCGAGCAGCCCGGCGACGACCCGCGCCCGGTGATGTCGTTCCTGGGCAGCACCGCGGACCATCCGCCGCAGGTCAGCTGCTGGATCACGCACACCAGCGAGCGCACCCACCAGATCATCCGCGACGCGCTGCACCGC
>CAMLJA010000058.1 GCA_946480065.1 uncultured Thermomonas sp.
CCCTGCGCTTCACGCTGGGCATGCTGGGCGAGCTGGCGGCCCAGAAGGCGCTGGACTACCCCACCGCCTCGGTGGCGGTGCAGCGGCTGGCGCAGCTGGCCAGCCGGGGATGACCGGGCCGGCCGGTGCCCGCCGGCGCAGGCCGGACGCGGTCGGCGTCGCCACGGGGTGACGCCACCGGCCGGCGCGAGCAGGTAAGCTCGGCGCATGACCGCGCCGCGCCTCGCACTGCTCGCCAGCCCCGCCCAGGATGCCCAGGCGGCCCTGGCCGCCCTGTCCGCCCGCCACGGTGGATACGGCGTGGAGGACGCCGACGTGCTGGTCGCCCTGGGCGGCGACGGCTTCATGCTGCAGACGCTGCACCGCCACGGCGCGCTCGGCAAGCCGGTGTTCGGGATGAAGCTGGGCACCGTCGGCTTCCTGATGAACCAGTTCCGCGAGGGCGACGACCTGCTGTCGCGGATCGCCGGCGCCGAGCCCGCGGTGCTGCACCCGCTGGAGATGCTGGCGCAGACCGAGTCCGGCGCCAGCGTGGGTTCCCTGGCCTACAACGAGGTCTCCCTGCTGCGCCAGACCCGCCAGGCCGCGCATGTCTCGATCGAGCTGAACGGGCAGGTGCGGCTGGACGAGCTGATCTGCGACGGCGCGATGGTGGCCACGCCGGCCGGCAGCACCGCGTACAACTTCTCGGCGAACGGACCCATCCTGCCGCTGGGCGCGAACGTGGTGGCGCTCACCCCGATCGCCCCGTTCCGCCCCCGCCGCTGGCGCGGCGCGGTCCTCAAGTCGGGCACCGAGGTCCGGTTCCGGGTGCTGGATCCGCTGAAGCGGCCGGTCAGCGCCACCGCCGACTCCCACGAAGTGCGCGACGTCACCGAAGTGCTGGTGCGCGAATCCCGCGACCGCCGGGTCACCTTGCTGTTCGATCCCGAGCACAACCTGGAAGAACGCATCCTGAGCGAGCAGTTCTCGACATGACGGCCCACCGCGTGCGCGCCCGCGCGATCGGATGGGGATAGCCGGATGCCGTTCGACCGCCCCGACCAGCTTCCATTCCCGCGGCGCCCGCGCCGGGCCTGGCGGCGGCTGCCTGGCTGGGCCTGGGCGCTGCTGGTCTGCGTGCTCTGCCTGGGCGCGACCGGCTGGTTCGCGCTGGGCGAACGGGCGCGGGCCCTGCACGAGGCGAACAGGGCGTTCGCCAGCGACACCGACCGGATCGCCGCGGGCATCCAGGGCAAGCTGGATGCCTGCGAACACCTGATCCGCGCGTTCCAGTCGGTGTTCATGGCCTCCGACGAGGTGACCCCGGTCGAGTTCGCCCGCGTCTACGCCAACCTGGAGCCGGACGCGCGCCGCACCAGCCTGCAGGCCCTGGCCTATGCCGAGCGCCAGCCCCGCGCCGACGGCGACCATTTCGTCACCACGATGTTCGCCCCGGCCGCCGGCAACGAGGTCATCCTGGGGCTTGACGTGGTGGACCAGCCTTCCAACCTCAAGGCGCTGGTGGACTCCCGGGACCATGACCGGATCGAGATGTCGGCACCGTTCCGGCTGCGCCAGAGCGGGGACGGCGCGCGCGCGGTGGACGGCTTCATCCTGCGCCTGCCGGTCTATACCGGCCGCGCCACGCCTGTCGGCCTGGAGCAGCGCCGGGCGCTGCTGTCCGGTTCCATCGGCGCCTCGTTCCGCATCGCCGACCTGATCGCCGCCGCGATGCCGGACGATGCCGCCACCGTGGGCGCGGTGCAGGTGCGCGACGTGACCGGCGGCGGCGACCACCTGCTGTACGCCAGCGGCTCGTTCGCGGACGCCGCCCGCCCCGGCGACGTGCTGGTCCGCGAAATCCGCTTCGGCGGCCGCACGTGGCGGATCGACGTGCGCCGCGCGGAGGCGCTGGCGGGCGCGGGGGCGTGGCGCGACCTGTTCTGGCTGGGCACGGTGATCAGCCTGCTGCTGGCCGCCCTGACCTGGTCGCTGGTCAGCACGCGCGAACGCGCGATCACCCTGGGCGTGGCCATGAGCGAGCGCTACCGCGCCAGCGAGGAGCGCTTCCGCAAGCTCAACGAGCTCCTGCCCACGCTGGTGCTGGTCGCGCGCCGCGACGACGGGCGCATCGTCTACCGCAACGCCGCCGCGCGCGCGCGGCTACCCGGGGAGACCGACGAAGGCCGCCTGTCCGACCTGCTGGACGCCGACGCCATGGCCAAGCTCTGCCAGGACGGCGACGAACCCCTGCGCTCGGCCGACGTGGAGATGCACGATGCCGCCGGCCGTGCGTTCTGGGCCAGCGCCTGGGTGGCGCCGATCGAGATCGACGAAGACGCCATGTGGCTGGTGGTCGCCAGCGACATCTCCGAGCAGCGGCGGCTGACCGAGCGGCTGAGCTACCAGGCCAGCCACGACTCCCTCACCCGGCTGCTCAACCGCCGCGAATTCGAGGCCAGGATCCAGAAGCTGCTGGCGCAGTCGCCGCGCCGCCCGGGCGCGCTGCTGTTCATCGACCTCGACCAGTTCAAGCTGATCAACGACACCTCCGGCCACCGCGCGGGCGACGAGCTCCTCGTGCAGCTGGCCAGCATGATGCGCGAGCAGCTGCGCCCCAACGACCTGCTCGGCAGGCTGGGCGGCGACGAGTTCGGGGTGCTGCTGAGCGGCGTGGGCACGGTGGAATCCGCCATGCTCGCCGCCGAGCGCCTGCGCCGCAGCCTGGAGGCCTTCGTCTTCACCTGGGAGCAGCGCACCTACATGGTGAGCGCCAGCATCGGCGCGGTGATGCTGTCCGGCGCGTCGACCCTGAAGGAAGTGTTCGCGCACGCCGACGCCGCCTGCTACCTGGCCAAGGAGGGCGGGCGCAACCGCGTGCACTTCCACTCCGAGGACGACGCGGCGGTCACCCGCCGCCTGACCGAGATGGAATGGGCCAACAAGCTCCGCGACGCGGTGCGCGACGGCCGCCTGCTGCTCGATTACCAAGAATTGCATGCGCTGCAGGAAGGCGGCATGCCCGGCGTGCACGTGGAACTGCTGCTGCGGCTGCGAGAGGAGGACGGGCGGGTGGTGCTGCCCGGCGCGTTCCTGCCGGCCGCCGAGCGCTACGGCCTGATGCCGATGATCGACCGCTGGGTGCTGCAGGCCGCGCTGGCGCACCTCGACCATCTCCACCCGGCCGGCCGTGAGCTGGCGACCTGCGCCATCAACCTGTCCAGCGCCAGCCTGGAGGACGAGCAGTTCGTGGATTTCGTGGATGGCCTGCTGGCCGCCCACGGGGTGGACCCGGGGCGCGTGGTGTTCGAGGTCACCGAGACCGTGGCGATGCGCAATTTCGTCGCCTCCAGCCAGCTGCTGTCGCGGTTGCGCGGCCTGGGCTGCAAGGTCGCGCTGGACGACTTCGGCGCCGGCATGTCCTCGTTCGGCTACCTGAAGAACCTGGAGCTGGACATGGTCAAGATCGACGGCAGCTTCGTGCAGGGGCTGGAGCACGACCGCATGTCGCAGTCGATCGTGCGCGCGGTGACCGAGATCGGCCACCAGCAGGGGCTGGCGGTGATCGCCGAATGGGTGTCCTCGCCGGCGATGCTGGCGATCCTGCGCACCATGGGCGTGGACTACGCGCAGGGCTTCACCCTGCATGTCCCCGAGCGCGTGGTGTACCAGCGGGGCAGTGCCGGATGAGCGCGCCAGTGCCATCGCCGGCACCGGCGTCGCTGGTGGTGGCCATCACCACCCGGGCGCTGTTCCACATGGAGGACAGCCACGCCCTGTTCGAGCGCGAGGGCATCGACGCCTTCGCCGACTACCAGCGCCGGCACGAGGACGACGTGCTGGAGCCGGGGATCGCGTTCCCGCTGGCGCGCAAGCTGCTGGGCCTGAACCGCGGCGCAGCGGCGGACGCGCCGCGGGTGGAGGTGATCCTGCTGTCGCGCAACTCGGCCGACACCGGGCTGCGGGTGTTCAATTCGATCCAGCACCACGGCCTGGACATCCGCCGCGCCACCTTCACCTCCGGCGCGCCGGTGTGGCCCTACATCCGGCCGTTCGGCGCGCAGCTGTTCCTGTCGGCCAATCCGGAGTCGGTGCGCGCGGCGCTGGAGGCCGGGGTGGCCGCGGCCACCATCCTGCCGGCGCGCGCGGGCGAGTCGCGCCACGACCAGCTGCGCATCGCCTTCGACGGCGACGCGGTGGTGTTCGGCGACGAAAGCGAGCGGGTCTCGCGCGAGCGCGGGGTGGAGGCGTTCGGCGCGCACGAGCGGGAGCGCGCGCGCGAGCCGCTCTCGGGCGGGCCGTTCCGCGGCTTCCTGGGCGCGCTGCACGCGCTGCAGGCCGCGTTCCCGCCCGGGGACCGGGCGCCCATCCGCACCGCGCTGGTGACCGCGCGCTCGGCGCCGGCGCACGAGCGGGTGATCCGCACCCTGCGCGAGTGGGGCGTGCGGCTGGACGAGGCGCTGTTCCTGGGCGGGCGCGAGAAGGGGCCGTTCCTGCAGGCGTTCGGCGCCGACATCTTCTTCGACGATTCCCCGCACAACATCGATTCCGCCCGGAGGCACGTCGCCGCCGGGCACGTGCCGCACGGCGTGGCCAACGACTGATCAGTCGATCGCCGGCGCCGGCAGCTGGCGGATGTCGACCAGCCGCCAGCGCAGGCCCTGGCGCCGGAACTCGGCGACCACCCGGCCGCCGTCGCCGGCGCGCGCGGTGGCGGTGAAGCGCGAGGCGGACTCGTAGCGCCCGCTGGCGTCGCGCAGCGGGTCCGGCGGCACCGGCTCGCCGTAGGCATCGCCGTCCACGGTCTGCCCGGTGGCGCGCTTCCAGGTGGCGCGCCCCTGCAGCAGGCCGGCCAGGCCCACCGGGGTCACCAGCGCGTCCACCGCCACCCCGCCCACCGCCTGCGCCAGCTGCCGCCCGAAGTTGCCCAGCAGGCCGCCGGCGTCGGCCTCGGCGCCCGCGCGCCGGGCCAGCGCGTCCTCCAGGTGGGCCTTGAGGTTGCGCCGCAGCGCGGGGAAGTCGACGTGCCGCTCCAGCGCGGCCATGTCCTGCTCGGCCAGGGCCGCGCGGATGCCGCGGATCGCCAGGTACGGCCCGGCGGCGACGTAGGCCAGCAGCAGCACGGCAAGCACGGCCAGGGCGATGGCGGGGCGTCGCAAGCCACGGGGCATGGGCGGTCCTGGTCGGTGGAGGGCAGGTCGAGTCTAGCCGCGCTCAGCCGAGGCTGGCGTCGAGGCCGTCGCCCCAGGCCTGCAGGCGGTCCAGCAGCGCCAGGCGGCCGTGGTCGCCGGCGTGCGCCGCGCGCAGCTCGCCCAGCTGGGCGCGGAAGGCGGCCAGGTCCAGCTCGGAACCACCGTCGCCCTCGCGCAGCCGGCGGCGCCGGTAGTCGTCCCAGCGCCGGCGCTCGTCGGGCAGCAGCGTCTCCGGCCAGTTGCGGGCGCGGTAGCGGAACAGCAGTTCGGGCAGGCGCGGGTCGCGGAACGCGTACTGTGCCTTCGCCAGCAGGTGGGGCGGGGTGCCGCGGACCTGCGCCAGCAGGCGCTTGTCGGCGTCGCCCAGGAAGCCGTCGTAGAGCGCGGCGTCCACGTCCACCGGGCCCGCCGGGCGCTCGCGCGCGAACACCCGGCGCACCTTCTCCGCCAGCGCCGGCCCGGCGGCGCGCAGGCGCGCGGCCCGTGCCGCCACGTCGCCCGGGTCGATCGCCAGGCGCTGGAAGTCCGCGTCGCGCAGGTGGTCCCAGGCCACCAGCGCCGGGCACTTGTTGGTGTGCACCAGCTTCAGCGGCACCCGCGCCTCGCCTTCCGGGAGGTCGGCCTGGCGCGCGTACAGGCGGCTGGCGATCGCCTCGACGTCCAGGTCCAGCAGCAGGTCCGGATCGCCGGCCAGGTCGAACACGATCACCTGCGAGTCGATCTGCGGGTGGCGCGCCAGCGGGAGCACCGGTGCCGCGCACAGGCGCGCGGCCGGGAAGCGCTGCGACACGTGCAGCACCGGCGTCATCGCCACCACGTCCAGCAGCGAGGCGGCGTGGCGCTTGTCGCGCAGGCGCAGCGCGTACTCCCACAGCCGCGGCTGGTGGCGGCGGAACAGCCGCGCCACGCCGATCAGCGCGCGCACGTCGCTGAGCGCCTCGTGCGCGGCGCCCACGCGCAGGCCGTTGTCCTCGGCCAGGTGTTCCAGCCGGAAGCTGGTGCCGCCGCCGTCCTCGCGCGGCCGCCAGGCGATGCCCTCGGGGCGCAGCGCGTGCATCAGCCGCAGCGCGTCCAGCAGGTCCCAGCGCGAATTGCCGCCGCGCCACTCGCGCTCGTACGGGTCGTGGAAGTTGCGGTACAGCCCGTGGCGCACGAACTCGTCGTCGAAGCGCAGCGAGTTGTAGCCGGCGCTGCAGGTCTCCGGCCGGCCCATCTCCTCCACCATCCGCGCGAACGCCGCCGCCTCGTTGACGCCGTCGCGCAGCGCGTCCTGCGGGGCGATGCCGGTCACCAGCGTCGCCTGCGGCGAGGGCAGCAGGTCGTCGGCCGGGCGGACGAAGAACGAGATCGGCTCCTCGACCTCGTCCAGCGCGGCGTCCGTGCGGATCGCCGCGAACTGGGCGATGCGCGTGCGCCGCGGGTCGCTGCCAAACGTCTCGAGGTCGTAGAACAGGAAGCTGGCGGTCATGCGGTCATTCCGGGAGCGGCGCCAGCGCGGCCAGCACCGCCGCATCCGCCGCGGCCCAGTCGACCTCGTCCAGCGTGGCGATCCCCCGGGTCGCGTCCTCCAGGATCGTGCGCTGCACTTCGCTGCGCGCCAGGGCGGTGGCGTAGGGGATGCGCATGAAGCTGACCATGGCGTAGTGCGGCACGAAGCGGCCGGGGTGGCGCCCCTGCAGCGCCAGCTCCAGTTCGCGCTGCAGCAGGAAGTCGCGGTCGTCGACCTTGTCGCGCATCTCCACGTAGTTTTCCAGCGCCATCCGCTGGATCGCCTCGGCGTTGGGCCGTCGCTCGGCCTCGAACGCGGCGAAGGCGTCCGCCAGGTCCGGCGCCTGCTCCAGCCGCTCCGCCAGCGCCACGCAGTCCTCGAACGCGCAGTTCATGCCCTGGCCGTGGAAGGGGACCATGGCGTGGGCGGCATCGCCCACCAGCACGGCGCGTCCGTCCAGGTGCCAGCGGTCGAGGTAGAGCGTCCCCAGGTTCCCCACCGGGTTGCGCTCCCAGTCCTCGCGCAGCCGCGGGATCAGCGGCACCGCGTCCGGGAAGTCGGCGCGGAAGAACGCCTCGGCGTCGTCGGCGTCGTCCACCGTCTCGAACGAGGGGTGCGGGCCGGCGTGCGGCATGAACAGGGTAACGGTGAAGGTGCGCTCGTCGTTGGGCAGGGCGATGCACATGTAGTGCCCGCGCGGCCAGATGTGCAGGGCGTTCGGCTCGATCCGGAACCCGCCGCGGGCGTCGGGCGGGATCTCCAGTTCCTTGTAGCCGTGGTCCAGCCACTCGGTGCGTTCGTGCAGCGCCACGTGCGGGGCCATCTGCCCGCGCAGGGTCGAGCCCGCCCCGTCGGCGCCGACCAGGGCGCGGAACGGCCGCGCCACGGCCTCGCCGTGGTGGCGGTAGGTGGCGACGCCGGCGTCGAAATCCACCCGTTCCAGCGGATGGTCGAAGTGCAGGCGCGCGCCGTGCGACTCGGCGATGTCCAGCAGCACGATGTTCAGCTCGCCGCGGTTGATCGACCAGATCACCTCGGAGTCGTCGCGGCCGTAGCGCTGCAGCCCGGGCGGGCCGTGCAGCGGGTGGACGAAGCGGCCGCGCATCATCACCGCCTGGCGCATCACCGCCTCGTCGGCCCCGGCCTGGCGCAGCGCGTGCAGGCCGCGCTCGGCCAGCGCCAGGTTGATCGAGCGGCCGCCGGCGTAGCCCTCCACCCGCGGGTCGCCGCGACGCTCGAACACGTCCACCGACCAGCCGCGCCGGGCCAGCAGGATGGCCAGCAGGGCGCCGGCCAGGCCGCCTCCGACGATCGTGATTTCGCGCGCGTCGCGGTCAGCGGCCATCGCGCCACTCCTTGACGGTGCTGGCGAAGCGCAGCACGTCGGCGAAGCTGTTGTACAGCGGAACCGGCGCGATGCGGATCACGTCGGGCTCGCGCCAGTCGCCCAGCACGCCGCGGGCGGCGAGGAACCCGAACAGGTCGCGCCCGCGCGCGCGGCCACCGGCCACCCGCAGGGACAGCTGGCAGCCGCGCCGCTCCGGCTCGCGCGGGGTGACCACCTGCAGCACGTCGCCCAGGCCATCGTCGATCAGCCGCTCCAGGTAGCCGGTGAGGCGCTCGGACTTGGCCCGCAGCGCCGGCAGGGTGGCGCGGTCGTACTGGTCCAGCGACGCCCGCAGCGGCGCCAGCCCGAGGATCGGCGGGTTGGACAGCTGCCAGCCGTCCGCGCCGGGCGTGGGCGTGAATTCCGGGCCCATGCGGAAGCGCGTGGCTTCGTCGTTGCCCCACCAGCCGGCGAAGCGCGGCCGGCCGGTGCGGGCGTGGCGTTCGTGGACGAAGGCTCCGGCCACCGCGCCGGGCCCGGCGTTGAGGTACTTGTAGTGGCACCAGACCGCGAAATCCGCGCCGCTGTCGTGCAGCTGCAGGGGCAGGTTGCCCACCGCGTGGGCGAGGTCGAAGCCGGCGACGGCGCCCGCGGCGTGGGCGAGCCGGGCGATCGCCCCGAGGTCGAAGGCCTGCCCGGTGCGGTACTGCACGCCCGGCCACAGCACCAGCGCCAGCCGGTCGCCGTGGGTGGCGATGGCGCGCTCGATCGCGGCCATCGACACGGTGCCGTCGGCCTCGTCGGGTTCCACTTCGATGAGATCGGTCGCCGGGTCGAAGCCGTGGAAGCGCACCTGCGATTCCAGCGCGTAACGGTCCGACGGGAAGCTGCCGGCCTCCAGCAGGATCGCCGGGCGCGCGCGGGTCGGCCGGTAGAAGCTGACCATGAGCAGGTGCAGGTTCGCGGTCAGCGAGTTCATCGCCACCACTTCCGACGGCTGCGCGCCGACCAGCCGGGCCAGGCCGTCGCGGACCAGCCCGTGGTAGGTCATCCACTGCGCGTCGCCGCTGAAGTGGCCTTCCACCGCCTCGGTGGCCCACTTGTCCAGCACCTGCTCGACGTGTGCGCGCGCGCCCTTCGGCTGCAGCCCTAGCGAGTTGCCGACGAAGTAGGCCTGCGGCGCGCCGGCGTGCAGCGGCAGGTGGAACTCGTCGCGGAAGCCGCGCAGCGGGTCGGCCGCGTCGAGGGTGAGGGCGTATTCGTCGGTATGCAGGTCGGTCATCTTTCTGCTCTTGCCGTCATTCCCGCGCACGCCGGAATCCAGCTGTTGTTGTCCTGTCGAAAAACACAAGCACTGGATCCCCGCCTACGCGGGAATGACGGGCAAAATCACGCGAACCTCGATGCGGGCAGCCCCAGCCACTCCAGCGCGGTGCCGTGGTAGAGCCGCGCCCGCTGCGCCTCGTCCAGGCCCAGCCGCTCGATGCCTTCTCCCGGCGACTGCTCGCCCAGCGGGAACGGA
Source organism: uncultured Thermomonas sp. (assembly GCA_946480065.1). The sequence goes on from CAMLJA010000058.1 coordinate 9,513, forward strand.
TAGTCGGTGCCCAGCATCACGCGGTCGCTGCCGCAGGTGTCCAGCAGGTAGCGCAGCGCGGCGTCGTCGGCCACCCAGGAATCGAAGTACAGGCGCTTTAGGTACTCGCGTGGATTGCGGAAATTATCGGTGGCCACCAGGTCCGGGCGCATGTTGAAGCCGTGCTCGATGCGGCCGATGGTGTAGGGGA
>CAMLJA010000059.1 GCA_946480065.1 uncultured Thermomonas sp.
TTCGAAGCGGCCGCCGGGGCCGAAGCGGCGCTCGTGGATGAAGCCGCGGCCGGCGCGGTCGACGGCGATGACGGTGCTGGCGCGGGTGCCGTAGGAATCGCCGCGGACGAACACCGGCGACAGCCGGCGCTCCAGGGCCAGGCCGACGCCGGTGTCGGGCAGGTCGGCGTCGGCCGCGGGGGTGTCGTCGGCCAATGCCTGCCACAGCGGATCCAGGGCATCGTCGCCGGCGGCCAGCCATTCGCCCAGGGCGGCGCGCAGGCGCAGGGTCTTGGGCCAGGGGGCGTCCAGGCGGCCGTTGGACAGGCCGTGCACGCCCGGCGCCAGCGCGCGCCGCGCCGGCGGGCGGTTGCCCAGGTGCCAGCAGCCTTCCGCGTCGGCCAGCATCAGGTTGAACGGCGCGTAGGCGCTGGCCCGCGCGTGCAGGCCAGCGGCGGTGGCGGCCGCGTCCGCCGCCCCGTCCAGGAAGGCCAGCGGCAGCTCGCCGCGCGAGGGCCCGGGGTGGGGCTGCGACGGCCCGATGCGGACGTTGGTGACCACGGTCACCCGGCCGCGCACATCCAGCCCGGCCCAGGTGCCGCCGGACTGCAGGTCGCGCCCGGCGATCACCCCCGACCCGGGCCAGCGCGCCAGCGCCGCGGTCGGGCGGGCGTGGGACTCGTCGCGGTTGCCGGCCAGCACCAGCATCCAGCGGGGGTGGGCGAGCCAGGCGAAGGCGACGACGCACATGGCCGCATTGTGGCCGGACGCGTGCGCGCGCCCGTTTTGCGGTGCAACATGCGGCCGCGCCGGCCGGCGGCGTCCACCGGCGGCATCGGCCGGGCAGCGCCGAATCTCAAAAAATGAGACGAAACAGGTGCTTGTGGATAAAGCTTGAACAAGTCTCTGAAGATTGCCGCAAGTCGTTGACCTGTCAGGTGAAATTGGGCGCGGAATGTTGTTGACAAGGCAAATGGCCGTGCCTAAGGTGGGCGCACGTGGGAAAACCGGGAAATCCGTGGTTTTCCCGGCAAAGAACCCCGCGACAGACGGGGGCCACAGGGCAGGGGCATGTTCCAGGGCGAAACCGCCATCACCATCGACGACAAGGGCCGGCTGGCGATCCCCACCGCCTACCGCGACGTCGTGGCGCGCGCCTGCGGCAACCGCCTGGTGCTGACCTACAACCCGTTCGAGGCCGGCTGCCTGTACCTGTACCCGCAGCCGGTGTGGGAGCAGGTGCGCGACCAGGTCAACGCCCTGCCGCGGACCAAGAAGACCAGCCGCCTGCTCCAGCTCAAGCTGGTCGGCGCGGCGGCGTTCGCCGAACCCGACGGCAACGGCCGCATCTCGATCCCCGCCAGCCAGCGCAGCGCGGTGGGCATCGAGAAGAAGGCCGTGCTGCTGGGGATGGGCGAGAAATTCGAACTGTGGAGCGAGCAGGCCCACCACGCGCAGATCCGCCAGACCCTCGGGGACGCGGACCTGGGCGAGGACCTGCTGGACCTGGCGTTGTGAGCACCGGTGGCGCGGACGCGGCGTCCGCCCACCTTCCGGCGAGGCACCTGCCGGTGATGTTCGACGAGGCCATGGAGGGCCTGGCGGTGAAGGTGGACGGAACCTACCTGGATGGGACGTTCGGGCGTGGCGGGCACGCCCGCGGGGTGTTGCAGCGACTCGGGCCCGGAGGGCGCCTGCTGGTGATGGACAAGGACCCCGAAGCGATCGCCGAGGCCCGGAGGCTGGCCGGCGAGGACGCGCGCGTGGCCTGGCGCCGCGGCAGCTTCGCCGACCTTGCCGCCTGGGCGGCCACCGACGCGGGCCTGGACGGGGTGCTGCTGGACCTGGGCGTGTCCTCGCCGCAGCTGGACGTGGCCGAGCGCGGGTTTTCGTTCGGCAAGGACGGCCCGCTGGACATGCGCATGGACCCCGAGTCCGGCGAGAGCGCCGCCGACTGGCTGGCGCGCGCCCCCGAGAAGGAGATCGCCGAGGTGCTGTGGACCTGGGGCGAGGAGCGCCAGAGCCGCCGGATCGCCCGCGCCATCGTGGCGCGGCGCGGCGCCGAGCCGCTGGTCCGCACCGCGCAGCTCGCCAACCTCATCGCCTCGGTGATGCCGCGCGGCGACAGCAAGACCCATCCCGCCACCCGCAGCTTCCAGGCCATCCGCATCTTCATCAACCGCGAGCTGGCCGATCTCGAGGCCGGGCTGGACGCGGCGCTGGCGCGGCTGAAGCCGGGCGGGCGGCTGGCGGTGATCAGCTTCCATTCGCTCGAGGACCGCATCGTCAAGCAGTTCATGGCCAGGCACGCCAAGGCGCCGCCGGCCAACCGGCGGATGCCGGTGGAAGTGGCGTTCACGCCGACCCTGCGGCTGGTGGGCGGCGCGCGCAAGGCCGGCCAGCCCGAACTGGCCGCCAACCCGCGGGCGCGCAGCGCGGTGCTGCGGGTGGCCGAGAAGGTGGCCGCATGAGCAACCGCCACTTCGTCCTCGCGGTGCTGGTGGTGGCCAACGTGGCCACCGCGCTGCTGATCGTGCGCGACCGCCACGAGCACCGGCAGGCGTTCATCGCGCTGAACAAGCTGGAGAAGACGCGCGACGCGCTGAACATCGAGTTCGGCCGGCTGCAGCTGGAGCAGGCCACCTGGGCGGAGAGCAACCGCGTGGACCAGGTGGCGCGGATGCGCCTGGGCATGGTGTTCCCGCGCACCGAGGACATCGTGGTGCTGCGCCGGTGAAACTCTTCGGCCGCCAGCTGCCGTGGACCGGGACCGGCGAGGACGGCCGCCGCGAGCGCGCGCGCCGCGAAGGCGCCCGCGCGCCGGCGCGGCCGCGCGCCCAGCGCGCCGGCTTCGACCTGCGCGGCCGGCTGCTGCTGGTCGGCGGCGCGCTGGGCCTGTGCTCGGTGGCGCTGCTGGCGCGCGCGCTGGACCTGCAGGTGGTGGACAAGGCGTTCTACCAGCAGCAGGGCGCGGCGCGCTTCCTGCGCGAGATCCCGATCGCGGTCTCGCGCGGGATGATCACCGACCGCAACGGCGAACCGCTGGCGGTCAGCTCGCCGGTGGAGTCGATCTGGGGCAACCCGCAGGAACTGCTGAAGGCGCCCGGGCGGCTGCCCGCGCTGGCCGCCGCGCTGGGCATGGACCAGGACGAACTGCAGCGCCGGCTCAGCCAGCGCGCGGACAAGGAGTTCGTCTACCTCAAGCGGCGCATCAACCCGGACGAGGCGCGCCGGATCCTGGCGCTGGAGATCCCGGGCGTGGCGAGCCAGCGCGAATACCGGCGGTTCTATCCGCAGGGCGACGCGATGGCCCACGTGCTGGGCTTCACCAACATCGACGACCGCGGCCAGGAAGGGCTGGAGCTGGCGTTCGACGACTGGCTGCGCGGCACCCCCGGCGCCAAGCGCGTGATCCGCGACCGCCGCGGCCGCATCGTCGAGAACGTGGACCTGGTGCGCGCGGCGCAGCCCGGCCACGACCTGGTCCTGAGCATCGACCGCCGCATCCAGTACCTGGCCTACCGCGAGCTGCGCAACGCGATCGTCGAGACCGGCGCCAGCAGCGGCTCGGCGGTGGTGCTGGACGTGGCCACCGGCGAGGTGCTGGCGATGGTCAACCTGCCCACCTTCAACCCCAACGCGATCGGCGGCGGCGCCCGCGACGCCCACCGCAACCGCGCGGTCACCGACCTGCTGGAGCCCGGCTCCACCATGAAGCCGCTCACGGTGGCGGCGGCGCTGGAGGCGGGCGTCATCACCCCGGCCTCGCTGTTCAACACCAGCCCGGGCTGGATCGCCAACGGCCGCTACCGCACCACCGACACCCACAACTACGGCGTGCTGGACACCACCGGGGTGATCCGCAAGAGCTCCAACGTGGGCGCGGCGCTGATCGCGCGGCGGCTGGACGACCGCTTCTTCTACGACTTCCTGCGCCGGTTCGGCTACGGCAAGCCCACCGGCAGCGGCTTCCCGGGCGAGGCCTCGGGCCTGTTCCCGGCGCCGGAGCGCTGGAGCGGCACCACCAAGCAGACCATGAGCTACGGCTACGGCCTGTCGGTCACCCCGCTGCAGATCGCCGCGGCCTACGCCGCGCTGGGCAACGGCGGCAAGCTGGTCCCGCCCAGCTTCGTCAAGGGCCAGCACGCGCCGGCGCGGCAGGTGCTGGACCCGGGGATCGCGCGCGAAGTGCTGCGGATGATGCAGACGGTCACCGAGCCGGGCGGCACCGCCACCCAGGCCGCGATCCTGGGCTACCACGTGGCCGGCAAGACCGGCACCACCCGCAAGGCCAGCGCCGGCGGCTACTCGCGCCGCTACATCGGCTACTTCGCCGGCCTGGTGCCGGTGGACCGGCCGCGCTTCTCGATGGTGGTGGCGGTCAACGACCCCGACCCCTCGCGCAAGGGCTACTACGGCGGCGTGATCTCCGCGCCGGTGTTCCGCAACGTGATGGAAGGCGCGCTCCGGCTGATGGACGTGCCGCCGGACGACCTCGACGGCTGGCTGGCCGCGCAGGCGCAGGCCGAGGCGCGCCGCCAGCGCGCCGGCGGCCCGCGCGCGGCCGCGGGGGCGGCGCCATGACCCGCGCGATGCTGCTGGGCGAACTGCTGCCCGAACTGGAGGGCCTGTCCGCCGACCTGGCGGTGACCGGGCTGGTGCAGGACAGCCGCGAGGTGAAGCCGGGCGACGCCTTCGTGGCGATCGCCGGGTTCGGCGCGCACGGGCTGAACTTCGTCGACGCCGCGCGCGGCGCCGGTGCCGCCGCCATCCTGTACGAACCGCCGGCGCCCGCCGACCTGCCGGCGCCCGGCGACGCGATCCCGGTGCAGGGGCTGCGCGCGCGCATGGGCGCGATGGCCGACCAGTTCCACGGCCACCCCAGCGCGGCCATGACCACCGTGGGCGTGACCGGCACCAACGGCAAGACCTCCACGGTCCAGCTGCTGGCGCAGGCGTGGACGCTGCGCGGCCAGGCCGCCGGCACCATCGGCACCCTGGGCGCCGGGGTGTGGCCGAAGATCGTGCCGACCGGCTTCACCACGCCGCTGGTGCTGCGCCTGCACGAGTTGCTGGCGGAACTGCGCGACGAGGGCGCCGCCGCGGTGGCGATGGAAGTCTCCTCGCACGCGCTGGACCAGGGCCGGGTGGACGGCGTGCACTTCGACGTCGCGGTGTTCACCAACCTCACCCGCGACCACCTGGACTACCACGGCGACATGGCCAGCTACGGCGCGGCCAAGGCCAAGCTGTTCGACTGGCCCGGCCTGCGCGCGGCCACCGTGAACCTGGACGACGCCTTCGGGCGCGAGCTGTTCCGGGCGGTCGGCGGCAAGGTGCGGGTGGTCGGCTTCTCCTCGCGCGGCGCGCCCGGGGCCGCGGTGCGCGCCGAGGACGTGGTGCTGGACGCCGGCGGCATCGGCTTCCTGCTGCACGCGGGCGGCCAGGCGCACCCGGTGCGCTCGCCGCTGCTGGGCCGCTTCAACGTGGACAACCTGCTGGGCGTCGCGGCCACCCTGTTCGCGCTGGGCATGGCGCCCGCGCTGGTGGCCGAGACGCTGTCGCAGCTGCAGCCGGTGGACGGGCGCATGAACCGGCTCGGCGGCGACATCGCCGAGGACGGCACCGCCCGCCCGCTGGTGGTGGTGGACTACGCGCACACCCCGGACGCGCTGGAGCAGGCGCTGTCCTCGCTGCGCGGCCACGCCGCCGGCCGGCTGGCCTGCGTGTTCGGCTGCGGCGGCGAGCGCGACACCGGCAAGCGCCCGCAGATGGCGGCGATCGCCGAGCGCCTGGCCGACCGCGTGATCGTCACCGACGACAACCCGCGCGGCGAGGACGGCGACGCCATCGTCGCCGATATCCTGGCCGGTTTCGCCGAGCCCTCGCGGGTGCGGGTGCAGCGCGACCGCGCCGCCGCCATCGCGCAGGCGATCGCCGAGGCCGGGCCGGGCGACGTGGTGCTGGTGGCCGGCAAGGGCCACGAGCCCTACCAGGAAGTGAAGGGCGTGCGGCATCCGTTCGACGACGCCGAGGTCGCGCGCGCCTGCCTGCGCGCCATCGGCCGGGAGCCGCGGGCATGAGGCCGCTGGCGCTGTCGTGGATCGCCGCCGCCACCGGCGGCCGGCTGGCCGGCGCCGACCGTACGGTCGATGCGGTGGCCACCGACACCCGCGCGCTGCCGGCCGGGCGCGACGCCCTGTTCGTGGCGCTGCCGGGCGAGCGCTTCGACGGCCACGACCACGCGGCCGCGGCGGTGGCCGGCGGCTGCGTGGCGGCGCTGGTGGCGCGGCCGCTGGCGCTCGCGGTGCCGCAGGTGGTGGTGGCCGACGTCCGCCGCGCGCTGGCCGACCTGGCCGCCGCGGTGCAGCGCGAACGCACCGGCACCCGGGTGGTGGCGGTCACCGGCAGCAACGGCAAGACCAGCGTGAAGGCGCTGGCCGAGGCGGTGCTGGCGCGCGCAGGGCGCACCCACGCCACCCCGGGCAACCGCAACAACGAGATCGGCCTGCCGCTGGCGGTGCTGGACGCGCCCGACGACGCCGACTTCGCGATCTACGAGATGGGCACCGGCGCGCCGGGCGACATCGCCTACCTCACCGCGATCGCCGCGCCCGACGTGGGCATCGTCAACAACGTCGGCCCCGCGCACCTGGAGCGCATGGGCAGCCTGCTGGAGATCGCCAACACCAAGGCCGCGGTCTACGACGACCTGCGCGATGGCGGCGTGGCGGTGATCAACGCCGACGACGCCTTCGCGCCGTACTTCGCGCAGCGCGCCGGCGGCCACCGCATCGTGCGATTGGGGCTGGACCACGGCGCCGAGGTGTCGGCGCGCGAGGTCGCGTTGGCCGCCGACGGCGCCCGCTTCGTGCTGGTCACGCCCGACGGCGAGGCGCCGGTAGCGCTGGCGCTGCCAGGCCGCCACAACGTGCGCAACGCGCTGGCCGCGGCCGCCATCGGCCACGCGCTGGGGCTGGACGTGGCGACCGTCGCCGCCGGCCTGGCCGCGGCGCGCCCGGTGCAGGGGCGCCAGCTGGCGCACGCGCTGCGCTGCGGGGCGGTGCTGGTGGACGACAGCTACAACGCCAACCCGCACTCGCTGGCCGCGGCGGTGGACACCCTGGCCGCGGCGGTGGCCGGGCAGGCCGGGGCGGAAGCCTGGCTGGTGCTGGGCGACATGCGCGAGCTGGGCCCGGACGAGGCCGCGCTGCACGCGCAGGCCGGCGCCCATGCCCGCGCGGCCGGCATCGCCCGGCTGTACGCGCTGGGGCCGCTGAGCGCGCACGCCGCGCGGGCGTTCGGCGAGGGCGCGCGCACGTTCGACACCCACGCGGCGCTGGCCGACGCGCTGGCCGCAGAGCTGCGCGCGGGCGTGCGGGTGGTGGTGAAGGGATCGCGCGGCAGCGCGATGGACACGATCGTCAAGGCGCTGCTGCAGCGCGATGCCGCCGGCGACGGCAGGGGAGACGCCGATGCTGCTTGAACTCGCGCGCTGGCTGGAACAGCTGCAGGGCCACTTCGGCCTGTTCGGCTACCTGACCTTCCGCGCCATCCTGGGCGCGCTGACCGCGCTCGCCTTCTCGCTGTGGTGGGGCCCGGCCACGATCCGCCGGCTGGCGCTGCTCAAGGGCGGCCAGCCGATCCGCCAGGACGGCCCGCAGTCGCACTTCTCCAAGGCCGGCACCCCCACCATGGGCGGCGCGCTGATCCTGCTCACGGTCGCCGCCTCGGTGCTGCTGTGGGCGGACCTGCGCAACAAGTACGTGTGGGTGGTGCTGGTGGTGATGCTGGGCTTCGGCGCCATCGGCTGGGCCGACGACTGGATCAAGATCGTCAAGCGCGACCCCAACGGCATGCGCTCGCGGACCAAGTACGCGCTGCAGTCGCTGCTGGGCCTGGCCGCGGGCATCTACCTGTACGCCTACGCCGACGTGCCCGCCGCCACCACCTTCTACGTGCCGCTGTTCAAGTCGGTGGCGCTGCCGCTGGTGGGGATCAGCTTCGTGGCGATCGCCTACCTGTGGGTCGTCGGCTTCTCGAATGCGGTCAACCTCACCGATGGCCTGGACGGCCTGGCCATCATGCCCACGGTGCTGGTGGCCTGCGCGCTGGGCGTGTTCGCCTACGCTTCCGGCAACGCGGTGTTCTCCGAATACCTGCAGATCCCGCGGGTGCCGGGCGCCGGCGAGCTGGTGATCATCTGCGCGGCGATCGCCGGCGCCGGCCTGGGCTTTTTGTGGTTCAACACCTATCCGGCAATGGTGTTCATGGGCGACATCGGCGCGCTGGCGCTGGGCGCGGTGCTGGGCACCATCGCGGTGATCGTGCGGCAGGAACTGATCCTGGTGGTGATGGGCGGGATCTTCGTGATCGAGACGCTCTCGGTGATGATCCAGGTCGCCAGCTTCAAGCTGACCGGCAAGCGCGTGTTCCGGATGGCGCCGATCCACCACCACTTCGAGCTGAAGGGCTGGCCGGAGCCGCGGGTGATCGTGCGCTTCTGGATCATCAGCGTGGTGCTGGTGCTGGTCGGCCTGGCGACGTTGAAGGTGCGCTGATGGACGACCTGCGCCAGGCCACCCGCCTCGACGCCATCGGCGGCCGCTTCGACCCGTGGCTGCTCGGCGTGGCCATCGCGCTGGCCTGCACGGGCGTGGTGATGGTCGGCTCCGCCGCGGTCGCCGGGGCCGGCATGGACGTGGGCCCGTGGTACTTCCTGAGCCGCCACGCGCTGTTCCTGGCCGGCGGCGTGGTGCTGGCCGGCATCGCCATGCGCACCGAGCTGAAGACCATCGAGCAGCACAGCCAGCTGCTGCTGCTGCTGTGCGCGGTGGTGCTGCTGGCGGTGTTCCTGCCGGGCATCGGCAAGACCGTCAACGGCGCGCGCCGCTGGCTGAACCTAGGGGTGTCCAACTTCCAGGCGGTGGAGGCGGTCAAGGTGCTCTACATCGTCTGGCTGGCCAGCTACCTCAAGCGCTACAGCGAGGACGTGGCGGTCACCTGGATGGCGATGCTCAAGCCGGTGGCGGTGGTGGGCGCGCTGGTGGTGCTGCTGCTGCTGCAGCCGGACTTCGGCTCCTCGGTGCTGCTGCTGGGCATCACCACCTGCATGCTGCTGCTGGGCGGGGCGCCGATCCGCCGGATCGCGCTGCCGATCCTGCTGCTGGTGCCGGCGCTGGTGCTGCTGGTGGTGTTCGAGCCCTACCGCATGCGCCGCGTCACCTCGTTCATGGATCCGTGGCAGGACCAGCTGGGCGCGGGCTACCAGCTCAGCAACGCGCTGATGGCGATCGGCCGCGGCGAGTGGTTCGGGGTGGGCCTGGGCGCGTCGGTGCAGAAGCTCAACTACCTGCCGGAGGCGCACACCGACTTCATCTTCTCGGTGATCGCCGAGGAGCTGGGCTTCGCCGGCGTGTGCGCGGTGGTCGGCATGTACGTGCTGCTGGCCGGGCGCGCGTTCTGGTTGGGGCTGCAGTGCG
>CAMLJA010000060.1 GCA_946480065.1 uncultured Thermomonas sp.
AGCTGCAGGTACTCGGACAGGGCGTTGACCACCGAGACGCCGACGCCGTGCAGGCCGCCGGAGACCTTGTAGCTGTTGTCGTCGAACTTGCCGCCGGCGTGCAGCACGGTGAGGATCACCTGGGCCGCGGAGACCCCTTCTTCCTTGTGCACGTCCACCGGGATGCCGCGGCCGTTGTCAGACACCCCCACCGAGCCGTCGGCGTGGATGGTGACCACGATGTTGTCGGCATGGCCGGCCAGCGCCTCGTCCACCGAGTTGTCCACCACCTCGAACACCATGTGGTGGAGGCCGGTGCCGTCATGGACGTCGCCGATGTACATGCCGGGCCGCTTGCGCACCGCCTCCAGCCCGCGCAGGACGGTGATCTTGCTGGAATCGTAGTTGGAATTCGGGGCGGCTTCGGGCCCGTGGCCCGGGGTGGACTCGTTCTGCGACATCGACGCGTTCGGCTCCCGTGGCGCACGCCGGGCGGCGCCAAGACACATTAACTATAGGGACGCGCAGTATAGCAACCGCGCGCCGGATGGCAGGCCTTCACCCCGCTGCGGGATGAATGCCGCCGTGTTCCACGTGGAACATCGCCACCGGAAGGGCCAGCGCGGCAAGCGCCGGCGGCGGCTCGGTCCCGGTGACCAGGACCTGCGCCCCGCTCGCTGCCAGCACCTCCAGCACCCGCGCCTGGTGGCGGCGGTCCAGTTCGGACGCCATGTCGTCCAGCTGCAGCACCGGCCAGCGGCCGTCGTGCGCCGCCAGGTGGGCCGCCTGCGCCAGCAGCAGCGACAGCGCGGCCAGCTTGGCCTGGCCGCGGGACAGCCCCTCGCGCCCCGGGAGCTCCGCCAGCCGCAGGCGGAAGTCCGCACGGTGGGGGCCCACCGAGGTATGGCCGAGCTGGCGGTCGCGATCGCGCCCCAGCAGCAGGGCATCGGCCAATTCCATTTCCTGCCGCCGCCAGCCGGGCTGCAGCAGCAGTTCCGCCACCCCGCCCTGGGGGAGCAGCGCCGCGACCATCCGGTCGAGATGGGGCTGCAGGGCATCCACGTAGGCCTGCCGGGACGCCCCCAGCGCCTCGCCGCTGGCGGCGAGTTCCTGTTCCCAAGCGTCCAGCTGGGCGTCGCCCGCGGCGCGGCGGAGCAGCGCGTTGCGCTGTTTCAGCGCGCGCGCGTAGCGCCGCCAGTGGCCGAGGAACCTGCCGCCCTCGGAACTGCGTTCCACGTGGAACAGGCCCCAGTCCAGGTAGCGGCGCCGGTGCTCGCTGCTGCCGGTCACCAGGTCGTGGCTCCCCGGTTCGAAGGTCACCACGGCCAAGGCCTCGCACAGCGCGCCGAGCTGGTCCACCGCGCCGCCGTCCACCCGCGCCTCCCAGGACGCGCCGGTGTGCCGCAGCCCGGCGCGATGCCGCGACCCGGGCGCTGCCTCCCAATCCACCAGGACCTGCAGGGCCGGCTCGCCGTTGCGGACCAGGCCATCGCGCACCCGGCCGCGGAAACTGCGCCCGTGGGCCAGGAGATGCACGGCTTCCAGCACGCTGGTCTTGCCGCTGCCATTGTCCCCGACCAGCAGGTTGAAGCCGGGGGCCGGCGCGAATTCGGCCCGGGCGAACCGCCGCAAACCGGCCAACTGCAGGCGCTGGATCAACATGCGCCCGCCCTCAGGAACGACGACGCCCGGGCCAGGCCGGGCGTCGAGGATGATGTTCCACGTGGAACAAGGCTGCCGTCACAGGCGCAACGGCATCACCACGTGACGGGCGTGCGGGTTGTCGGCGCCACGCACCAGCGCGGAGGAATTGGCGTCGCGCAGCTGCAGCAGCACGTGCTCATCGCGCAGGGCCCCCAGCGCGTCCAGCAGGTAATTCACGTTGAAGCCGATGGCCAGGGCGTCGACGTGGGTGTCCGCCTCGATCTCTTCCTGGGCCTCTTCCTGCTCGGGGTTGTGCGCGCTGATGCGCAGCTGCCCGGGCGAGACTTCCACGCGCACGCCGCGGTACTTCTCGTTCGACAGGATCGAGGCGCGCTGCAGGGCCGCGCGCAGGATCTCGCGGTCCACCCGCACCTCGCGGTCGGCGCCGATCGGGATCACCGCCTCGTAATCCGGGAACTTGCCGTCGATGAGCTTGCTGGTGAACGTGACGTCGTCGCGCTTCACCCGGATATGGCCCTTGCCCAGCTCCAGTTCCAGCGTGCGGTCGCCGCCCTCGAGCAGCCGCTGCAGTTCCTGCACGCCCTTGCGCGGCACGATGATCTGGCGCTTGCCGCCGGCCCCCGTCTCCAGCGCCGCCTCGCAGAGCGCCAGGCGGTGGCCGTCGGTGGCCACGCAGCGCAGCGCGCCGTCGCGCAGGTCGAACAGCAGTCCGTTGAGGTAGTAGCGGACGTCCTGCTGCGCCATCGCGAACGCGGTGCGCTCGATCAGTTCCTTCAGCGCGCTTTCCGGAACGCTGACCTGGTCGGTGGCTTCCACCTCGTCGACCGAGGGAAAGTCGTTCGCGGGCAGGCTGGCCAGGCTGAAGCGACTGCGGCCGGCCTGGACAGTGACCTTGTCGCCGCTCTGGCTGACCTGCACCCGGCTGCCGTCGGGCAGCGCGCGCACGATCTCGAACAGCTTGCGCGCCGGGATGGTGGTTTCCCCGTCCTGGGCCTCGTCCACCGACGTGCGGGCGACCATTTCGACCTCGAGGTCGGTGCCGGTCAGCGACAGCTGGCCGTCGCGGACCTTCACCAGCAGGTTGGCCAGCACCGGCAGGGTCTGCCGCCGCTCGACCACGTTGACCACTTGCGCCAGCGGCTTCAGCAGGACTTCGCGTTGCAGGGAGAACCGCATGTTGACCCCTAAGTTTCCGGTGCCGGCATTCCCGGGATTGGGCATCAGCCGACTGCTTTTGAATGGACAAGAACTTTAAAAGCGGGTGGTGCTGGTGTCGCAAAAAACGCTGGATTAGCTAGTTAAATTGTTGATTCCAATCGGTTTTCTTGGGATGAAACCCGGTGGACAGGCCGCTTCCGGGCTGCGGAGAAGCTGTGGATAACAAACCCGGCCCAGGTCGGTGCCCCGGTTGTCCACAGCTTGTCCCGCGGTCATTCACTGAGCTTGCGGATCAGTTTCTCCCAGTCCTCGTGGAGCTTGCCGTCGGTCTCCATCAGGTGCCGGATCTGGCGGCAGGCGTGCAGCACCGTGGTGTGGTCGCGCCCGGCGAAGGCGTCGCCGATCTCCGGCAGGCTGTGCTCGGTCAGTTCCTTGGCCAGCGCCATCGCCATCTGGCGCGGCCGGGCCAGCGAGCGCGTCCGCCGTTTCGACAACAAATCCTTGATTTGCAGGCCGTAGTAGTCTGCCACGACCTTCTGGATGTTGGCGATGCTGATGGCCTGCTGCTGGGCCCGCAGCAGGTCGCGCAGGCTCTCCTGGGCGAACTCCAGGGTGACCCGGCGCCCGGCCATGCCGGCCTCGGCGATCAGCTTGTTGATCGCCCCCTCCAGCTCGCGCACGTTGCTGCGCATCTTCTTGGCGATCAGCTGGGCCACGTCCTCCGGCACCTCGGCGCCGCGCTCGCGGGCCTTGGCCAGCACGATCTGCGCCCGGGTCTCGAAGTCCGGCGGGTCGATCGCCACCGACAGGCCCCAGCCCAGGCGCGACTTCAGCCGCGGCTCCAGCCCGTCCACCTCGCGCGGGTAGCGGTCGCAGGTGAGGATGATCTGCTGGCGGCCGTCGAACAGCGCGTTGAAGGTGTGGAAGAACTCCTCCTGGGTGCGGTCCTTGCCGGCGAAGAACTGGATGTCGTCGATCAGCAGCGCGTCGATGCCCTGGAACTGGCGCTTGAACTGGTCGGCGCTCTTCTCCTGCAGGGCCCGGAAGAAGGCGTTGTAGAACTCGTTGGACCGCATGTACAGCACCCGCGCGGCGGGATTCAGCGCGCGCATCTGGTTGCCGGCGGCGAACATCAGGTGGGTCTTGCCCAGGCCGGTGCCGCCGTAGAGCAGCAGCGGGTTGTGGGCGCGGTCGCCGGGCTTGAGCGCTGCCTGCCAGGCCGCCGCGCGACCGAGCTGGTTGCTGCGGCCCTCGACGAAGTTGTCGAAGGTGTAGTGGCCGTCCAGGTTGCCCTGGAACGGCTCGGCGGAGCGCACCGGCGCGCCGGGGACCGCCGTGGCGGCCGCCGGGGCCGCGCGGCGCAGGGCGCCGATGTCCAGCACCACGCCTTCGGCGCCGCCGAAGTGCGCCACCAGTTCGCGGATGCGTGGCAGGTAGCGGTCCTGGACCTCGTCGCGCACGAAGGCGTTGGGTGCGTACAGCACCAGGCCCTCCCCGCGGTGGTCCGCCTGCAGCGGCTTCAGCCAGGTGCGCACGTCCTCGAGGGGCAGTTCGGCTTCGAGGCGTTGCAGGCAACGGGGCCAGACATCCATGCAGTCGGGGAATCCAGTGGTGGGGCGAGGCGCGCGGGTCTTGGCCGCGGCGACCGCGCGGCCGCCTGTGGATAACCCGCGGGAGCGGCAGGTTACCACCGCCGGTCGGGTCCGGCCACGCGCGCCGCGGTGCCCGAAGGGAAGACCCGGGTGGTTTGACCGCGCCGCGCCGCGCTGCTACGATTACAGGTCTTTTCCGCTAGATTCCGACGCAGGCCCCACCATGGCGACCAAGCGCACTTACCAGCCCAGCAACCTCAAGCGCAAGCGCGACCACGGTTTCCGTGCGCGCATGAAGACGGCCGACGGCCGCAAGGTGTTGGCGCGCCGCCGCGCCAAGGGCCGCCGCCGCCTGACGGTCTGACCCGCCCCGGCCCCGTGCCGGACCCGCGCGTGACCCCCGCGATGCAGTCCCGGACGCCGGTATCCGACCAGGATGCCGGCGTTCTTGCGTGCCCGCCCGCCCGCCACCGCTTCCCGGCGGCCTCACGCGTGCGCGCGAAGGCCGAATACGGCCGCGTGTTCGCCGACGGCCGCCGTTGCGCCACTCGCCTGCTGGCCCTGCACCTGCTGCCGGGCGGCGAGGGTGCGCGCCTGGGGCTGGCGGTCTCGCGCAAGGCAGATCCCCACGCGGTGGGGCGCAACCGCATCAAGCGGGTGCTGCGCGACGCCTTCCGCAAGGAACGCGCCCGGCTGGCGCCCGGGGCCTACGTGCTGGTGGCCCGCGCGGCCGCCGCGCGGGCCGACAACGCCGCGCTGCGGCAGGCCTTCGCGCAGCTGCTGCTGCGTGCCGGCGCGTTGCCCGCGCCCGCCCCGGGCGGCACAATGCCGGCCGCACCCCCTCCTCCCACCCCTTGAGAAGCGCGGCGCCCCAGCGCCGGCCGGATCCGCCTGCCCGATGACCCAGACCCGTACTTTCCTGTTGTTCGCCTGGCTGATGGTGGCGGCGCTGCTGTGGGTGGAGTGGAACAAGGAACAGCAGCCGGCGCCCGCCGCGGCCGCCGTCCCCGCCGCCGCGGCCAGGGCCGATGCCGCGGTGCCCGCCGCCGGCATGCCGACCGCCACCGTGCCCGGCCAGCCGGCCCCCGCCCCGGCCGCGTCGACCGATGCCGCCGCGTCCGCGCCGCGGATCACCCTGCGCAACGACGTGCTGGCGCTGGCGCTGGACGGCCGCAGCGTGGTCGACGCCAAGCTGCTGCGTTACCCGCAGTCGCAGGCGCCGGGCAGCTCGCCGGTGGAGCTGTTCAACGCCGATCCGGCCACGTGGTTCGCCGCGCGCAGCGGCTGGCGCGGCAGCGACGGCCGCGAGCTCGTGCTGCAGCCGGAAGGCGCGGCGCGCGAGTTCGCGCTGGCGCCGGGCGCCGCCGCGGTCGAGGCGCGCTTCGTCGCCACCGATCCGTCCGGCGTGCAGCTGCGCCGCACCTTCACCCTGCCGCGCGGCAGCTACGCGCTGCGCGTGCGCGACGAGCTGGTCAACGCCGGCCAGGCGCCGTGGACCGGCGACATCGAGCGCCGGCTGGAGCGGATCCCGCCGCCGGCCAAGCGCGGCGGCTTCGCCAACCCCGAGGCGATCAGCCTCAGCGGCGCGGCCTGGTACAGCCCCGAGGACCACTACGAGAAGCGCAAGTACCCCAAGTTCGCCGACGACGGCCCGCTGGACAAGCAGGTGGCCGGCGGCTGGGTGGCGCTGTCCCAGCATTACTTCCTGGCTGCCTGGGTGCCGCAGCCGGACCAGCGCGCGCTGTATTCGCTCGGCGTCGACGGCGACCTGCACCACATCGAGGCGCGCGGCCCGCGGGTCACCCTGGCGCCCGGCCAGCGCTTCGCCAGCGAGGCGGTGCTGTGGGTGGGTCCGAAGCTGGCCGACCGCCTCAAGGCGGTGGCGCCGGGCCTGGACCTGGCGATGGACTACGGCATCTTCACCGTGCTGTCCAAGCCGATCCACTGGCTGCTGACCCAGCTGCACAAGCTGACCGCCAACTGGGGCTGGGCGATCGTGCTGCTGGTGGTGCTGATCAAGGCGGCGCTCTACCCGCTGTCGGCCGCGCAGTACAAGTCGATGGCGAAGATGCGCAAGTTCCAGCCGCGCATCGAGCAGCTCAAGGAGCGCTACGGCGAGGACAAGCAGAAGTTCCAGATGGCGATGCTGGAGCTGTACAAGAAGGAGAAGATCAACCCGGCCGGCGGCTGCCTGCCGATCCTGGTGCAGATGCCGGTGTTCCTGGCGCTGTACTACGTGCTGGTGGAGGCGGTGGAGCTGCGGCAGGCGCCGTGGATCGCCGGCTGGATCGACGACCTCACCGCGCGCGACCCGTACTTCGTGCTGCCGGTGCTCAACGCCGCGATCATGCTGCTGACCCAGCGCATGACCCCGATGGTCGGCATGGACCCGATGCAGAAGAAGATGATGCAGTTCATGCCGCTGGTGATGGCGGTGATGTTCGCCTTCTTCCCGGCCGGCCTGGTGCTGTACTGGGTCACCAACGGTGCGCTGGGCATGCTGCAGCAGTGGTGGAACACCCGGCGCTACGCGGACGCCCCCGCGAAGGCCTGACCGGGCCGGGCGGGACGATCGCGGCCGTGGCGCAGGCGCACCCGGACCTTCGCGCATGAGCGGCGCCGGCGACACCATCGTCGCCATCGCCACCGGGCCCGCCCCCGGCGGCGTGGGCATCGTCCGCCTGTCGGGCGCGCGCGCGCGGGCCATCGCCGAGGCGGTGGCCGGCAAGCGGCTGGCGCCGCGCCGAGCGCGCCACGCGCGCTTCCGCGACGCCGCCGGCGAGGCCATCGACGATGGCGTCGTCCTTTGCTTCGCCGCCCCGGCCAGCTACACCGGCGAGGACGTGGCCGAGCTGCAGGCGCACGGCAGCCCGGTGGCGCTGCGCGCGCTGGTGGCCCGCTGCGTGGCGCTGGGCGCGCGCCCGGCGCGGCCCGGCGAGTTCACCGAGCGCGCCTTCCTCAACGGCAAGCTGGACCTGGCCCAGGCCGAGGCGGTGGCCGACCTGATCGCCGCCGCCGACGAGCGCGCCGCCCGCGCCGCCCGGCGCTCGCTGGACGGGGCCTTCTCCCGCCAGGTGGAGGCGCTGATGGACGCCGTGCTGGCGATCCGGGTGCACGTGGAGGCGGCGATCGACTTCGCCGACGAACCGCTGGACACGCTGGGCGGCGCCGCGCTGCGCGAGCGCCTGGCGGCGGCGCGCGCGGCGCTGGCTGGCCTGTTGCGGGACGCGGAGCGCGGCAGGCGGCTGCGCGACGGCCTGCACGTGGTGCTGGCCGGCCCGCCCAACGCCGGCAAGAGTTCGCTGCTGAACGCGCTGGCGGGCGGCGAACGCGCGATCGTCACCGAGATCCCCGGCACCACCCGCGACCTGCTGCGGGAAACCCTGCGGGTGGACGGCGCGGAGCTGACCCTGGTCGATACCGCCGGCCTGCGCGAGGCGGGCGACCCGATCGAGGCCGAGGGCATCCGCCGCGCGCGCGGGGAACTGGGGCGGGCCGACCTTGCGCTGGTGGTGCTGGACGCCCGCGACCCGGCGGCCGGGCGCGCCGCCGTGGCGCCGGCCGTCGCCGCCGCCGGCGCCTGCCTGTGGCTCTACAACAAGGCCGACCTGCTGGCCGGGCCGCCGCCGCCCGACGGCGACGACCTGCTGCACGTGTCCGCCCGCACCGGTGCCGGCCTGGCGTCGCTGCACGCGCGGCTGCGCGCGCTGTCGGGCGCCGGGGCCGGCGACGGCGCCTTCAGCGCCCGCGCTCGGCACGTGCAGGCCCTGGCCCGCGCCGCAGGGCACCTGGACGAGGCTGCCGCCGAACTGGAGGCCGAGCGGCTGGAGCTGGCCGCCGAGGCGCTGGCGCTGGCGCACGCCGCGCTCGGCGAGATCGGCGGCCGGGTGGACGCGGACGGCTTACTGGGTCACATTTTCGGCACCTTCTGCATCGGCAAGTAGCCGCCGGGCCGCGCCCCGGCCTTGACAAACGGGCGCGACTGCCGCGTGCTATCGGCTGGTGCGCCTTGCATCACAGGGGAGTTTCACGATGTCTGCGAAGAACGAACTGCGCCGCGGCCTGGCGCCGGTGGCGCTTGCCATCGCCGTGGCCTGCACGCTCGGCGCCTGCAACAAGGACCAGCCCGCCGGCGACCAAGCCGCGGCCGCCGCCGCCGCCCAGAATGCGCCGGCGCCAACGCCGGAGTCGGTGGTGTCCGCCTCGGTCTCGGCGATGACGCCCGACCAGCTGCGCGACGCCGCCTCCAAGGCCTACGCCGAGAACCGCCTGTACGCGCCGGCCGGCAACAACGCGATGGAGTACTACCTGGCCCTGCGCGACAAGCAGCCGGCCGACGCCGGCGCCTCCAGCGCGCTGACCGACCTCATGCCGATGACCGTGATCGCCACCGAGCAGGCGATCGCGCGCGAGGACTTCGCCGAGGCCAAGCGGCTGGCGGCGCTGATCGAGAAGGCCGATCCCCACCACCCCGCGCTGGCGCGCCTGAAGTCGAGCACCGCCAGCAGCGAGACCGCCGCCGCCACCCGCGCCCAGCAGCAGGAGCTGACCGCCGAGGAGGAGGCCAAGCGCCAGGCCGACCTCGCCAAGCAGCGCGAGGAAGACCAGCGCAAGCTGCAGGAGCAGCAGCGCCAGCAGGCCGCCGCCGCCGCGCAGCAGCAGCAGGCCGCCGCCGCCGAGCAGGCGCGCGCCGCCGAGGCCGAACGCCAGCGCCAAGCCGCGGCCGCCGCGGAGCAGCAGCGCCAGCAGCAGGCGGCGGCGCAGCAGCAGGCGCAGGCCGCGCCCGCGCAGCCCGCGCGGAGCACCGCGTCCAGCGAGCTGCGCGCGACC
>CAMLJA010000061.1 GCA_946480065.1 uncultured Thermomonas sp.
ATCAGAGTGAGTGACTGGAGTTCAGACGTGTGCTCTTCCGATCTGGCGGCGCGGGGCGCGCGGTCATTGCAGGGGGGCGGGCACGGCTCATCTTAGCCGGCCGCGCCCGCCCGCCGGCGATCGCGGCGGCGCTTGACAGCGGCGCGGAAGCCGGCTCCGCAAGGCGGCAGGCGGGCTGTGGGTAAATCGGTTGTGCACAGGCGTCATGGGAACGTCATCCGCGCGTGTTTCACGCTTCATTCACCCGATGTGACAGCCGCGTTTCACGCCCAAGCGACTGATTTTCATGGATTTGTTGTATTTGGCAGTTTTTTCGCCATTCCCCTTGCAGGCGTTGCCGCATGGGGATCCCGCAGTCTGCCCGGCCGCCCATGCACAGACTTATCCACAGTTGGTGTGGATAACGGCGTTTCCCCAATGCTTCCAGTCGCTTACGCGCTTTTCGTGCAGCCGTTCTCAATTGTGCGCGGCAAGCCCGCATGGGCGGCCGGGGAGCCGGCGCCGCTAGACTGCGCCGATGCCTTCCGCCCCTTCCGCGCTGCGCGTGGCCCTGCCGGTGCCGCTGCCGCGCCTGTTCGACTACCTGCCGCCGCCGGGCGTGGCGGCCCACCTGGTGGCAGTGGGCCAGCGGGTGCGGGTGCCGTTCGGCCCGCGCGAGGCCTGCGGGCTGGTGGTCGGGCACGGCCAGGCCGAGCCGGGGGTGGAGCTGCGCGCCGCGCTGGCGCTGCCGGACCCCGTCCCGCTGCTGCAGGGCGAGCTGCTGGCCTCGCTGCGCTGGCTGGCCGGCTACCTGCACGCCCCGCTGGGCGAAGTGCTGGCGACCGCGCTGCCGGCGGCGCTGCGCCGCGGCGAACCGCTGCCGGACATCGCCCGCCGCGGCTGGGTGCTGACCGAAGCCGGCCGCACCGCGCTGCCGGGGATGCGCGCGGGCAAGCCGAAGGCACTCGCCACCCTGCTGGCTGCGGCCCAGGACGAGGCCCAGCTGGACGCCGCGCTGCCGGGTTGGCGCGCGCCGCTGCGCGCGCTGCGCGAGCGCGGGCTGGTGGATGGCGTCGTGCTGGACGCCGCCGTTGGCGTTCCGATGGCGTCGGAACGTGCGTTCCATGCCAGCGCCGAGCAGCGGATTGCCATCGACGCGATCCGCGCTGCCGACGGCTTCGCGCCGTTCCTGCTGGACGGCGTCACCGGCAGCGGCAAGACCGAGGTGTATCTGCAAGCAATCGCCGACTGCCTCGCGCGTGGCAGGCAGGCGCTGGTGCTGGTGCCGGAGATCGGCCTGACCCCGCAGGCGCTGGCGCGCTTCCGCGCGCGGCTGGGCGTGCCGGTGCATGCATTGCATTCGGGGCTCAACGACAACGAGCGCGCGGCGACGTGGTGGGCCGCGGCGTGCGGCCAGGCGCGGGTGATCGTGGGCACGCGTTCGGCGGTGTTCGTGCCGCTGCCGGAGGCGGGCTTGATCGCGGTCGACGAGGAGCACGACGGCAGCTACAAGCAGTTCGACGGCATCCGCTACCACGCGCGGGATTTCGCCATCGTCCGCGCCCGCGCGCTGGGCGTGCCGGTGGTGCTGGGCAGCGCCACACCATCGCTGGAGACGCTGCACAACGCGCAGGCCGGCCGCTACATCCACCTGCGCCTTCGGCAACGCGCCGGCACCGCGCAGCCGCCGCGCGTGCGCGTGCTGGACGTGCGCAAGCGGCCGCTGCATGCCGGGCTCTCGCAGGATGCGCTGGATGCGATCGGAAGCGCGCTGGCCGGCGGCGGCCAGGTGCTGGTGTTCCGCAACCGCCGGGGTTATGCGCCGGTGCTGCTTTGCCACGACTGCGGCTGGAGCGCGCACTGCCCGCGCTGCAGCACGCCGGACAAACCCACGCCGATGACCGTGCACGCGCACGGCAAGCGCCTGCAATGCCACCACTGCGGTCATCGCAAGCCGTCGCCGCCGGCCTGCCCCGATTGCGCCAGCCTGGCCTTGCAGCCGCAGGGCAATGGCACCGAGCGGATCGAAGAGGAATTGCAGGCGCGCTTTTCGGACGTGCCGGTGCTGCGCATCGACCGTGGCAGCACCGGCCATCGCGATGCCTTGCAGAAGCATTTCGACGACCTCGGCACGCGCCCCGGCATCCTGATCGGCACGCAGATGCTGGCCAAGGGCCACGACCTGCCGAACCTCACCCTGGTGGTGGTGGTCGGCATCGACGAGGGCCTGTTCTCGGCCGATTTCCGCAGCGGCGAGAAGCTCGCCCAGCTGCTGGTGCAGGTGGCCGGCCGCGCCGGCCGCGCCGAGCGCGCGGGAACGGTGCTGCTGCAGACCCACCACCCCGAACATCCGCTGCTGCAGACGCTGGTGGCCGGCGGCTACCACGCGTTCGCGGACGGCGAACTGGCGCTGCGCGAGGCGGCCGGCTTCCCGCCGTTCGCGCACCTGGCGCTGCTGCGCGCTGAGGCCAGGCACGCCGACCCGCCGATGCGGTTCCTGCAGGCCGCGAAAGACGCGCTGGACGCGTTCGCGGTGGAGGCGTCCGGCCCGCTGCCCGCGCCGATGCCGCGCCGCGCCGGCTACGTGCGCGCGCAGCTGGTGGTGTCCGGGCCCGACCGCCGTGCGCTGCACGCCGCGCTGGACGCGGTGGTGCCGGCGCTGCACGCCGCGCCCGAGGCGCGCCGCGTGCGCTGGTCGCTGGACGTGGATCCGGTGGACCTGTACTGACGCGCGGCTTCGGCGACAATGCCCGGCCCACACTTGCCCGGGCCCGCTTCGTGACGTCCCAGCTCGACCAGCTTCGCCAGCACTCCGCCGTGGTCGCCGACACCGGCGACATCGAGGCCATCGCGCGCTTCGCGCCGATGGACGCCACCACCAATCCGTCGCTGTTGCTGAAGGCGGCCACGCTGCCGGCCTATGCCGCCCACCTGGAGGCCGCGGTGGCCGCGGCTAGCGGCGACGATCCGGTGGGCGATGCCTGCGACCGCCTGGCGGTGGCGATCGGCGGCGAGATCGTGAAGCTGGTCCCGGGCCGCGTGTCCACCGAGGTCGATGCGCGACTGAGCTTCGACACCGCGGCCACCGTCGCCAAGGCCCGCCGCCTGGTGCAGCTGTACGCCGATGCCGGCATCGGCACCGACCGCCTGCTGATCAAGATCGCGGCCACCTGGGAAGGCATCCGCGCGGCCGAGCGGCTGGAGCGCGAGGGCATCCACTGCAACCTCACCCTGCTGTTCTCGTTCGCGCAGGCGGTGGCCTGCGCCGAGGCCGGCGTGTTCCTGATCTCGCCCTTCGTCGGCCGCATCCTCGACTGGCACCTCGCCCACGGCATGGCGCCGCCGGCCGCGCCGCAGCACGACCCCGGCGTGCAGTCGGTGGCGCGCATCTGGCACCACTACAAGCGGCACGGCTACGGCACCGTGGTGATGGGCGCCAGCTTCCGCAACACCGGGCAGGTGCTGGCGCTGGCCGGCTGCGACCGGCTGACCATCGCGCCGGAGCTGCTGGACGCGCTGGCCCGCGCGGACGGCACCGTCACGCCGGCGCTGGTGGACGGCGGCCAGCGCGCCGAGGCGGGCGCGACGCTGGACGAAGCCGGCTTCCGCTGGCAGCACAACGACGACGCCATGGCCAGCGAGAAGTTGGCCGAGGGCATCCGCAAGTTCGCCGTCGACCAGCGCGCGCTGGAGGCGCTGCTGGCGCCGCGGCTGGGCTGAGTCTCAGGCCCTGCGCTTGTCGCGCACTTCCACCACCTGGCCGCGGCGGCGCGTCTCGAACAGGCCGATCGCCTCGATCAGGGTCACCAGCTTGGCGTAGCCGTAGTTGCGCGGATCGAACGACGCCTGGTTGCGCACCTGCTTGCCGACCGCCCCGAGGTTGGCCCAGCCGTCGTCGTCCTCGTCCCCGGCCTCCGATTCGATCGCGCTGCGCAGCATGTTCACCAGCCGCGCGTCGCCGCGCAGCTTCTTGCCATCCACCGGCTTCACCGTCACCTCGGCCGCCTGCTCCGGCGCGGCGGCGTTCGCGCGCGCGCCCAGCGCCTCCAGGTAAGTGAACTGCGAGCACGCGGCGACGAACGGCTCCGGGGTCTTGGACTCGCCGAAGCCGTATACCTTCAGCCCGGCGCTGCGGATGCGCATCACCAGCGGGGTGAAGTCGGCGTCGCTGGAGACCAGCGCGAACGCCTGCATCCGCCCCGACGCCAGCAGGTCCATCGCGTCGATCACCATCGCGATGTCGGAGGCGTTCTTGCCCTTGCTGTAGTCGTACAGCTGCACCGGCTGGATCGCGTACGGGTGCAGCGCCTTTTCCCAGCCCTTGAGCGTGGTCTTGGTCCAGTTGCCGTAGGCGCGGCGCACGTGGGCGGCGCCGTGGCGCGCGACCTCGGCCAGGATCGCCTCGATCTTGCCCGCGGGCGCGTTGTCGGCGTCGATCAGCAGGGCGATGCTGGTGTCCATGTCGGCCATGGCGGGCTCCATCGGAAGTCGGGAGGAGGATAGCCCAGGCCGCGCCGGGCCCGCGGACGCGCCGCGCGTTGTGCACGTGCGGGAAGGCGGCGGCCGGAAACGCGAACGGCCCGGTTGCCCGGGCCGTTCGTGGATCGGCTGCGGCCGCGGTCAGGCCGCGAACAGCGCCTTCATCTTCTTCAGCGCGTTCGCCTCGACCTGACGGATGCGCTCGGCGGAGACGCCGTACTCGTCGGCCAGCTCCTGCAGGGTGACCTTGCTGTCCGGGTCCAGCCAGCGGCGCTTGATGATGTCGCGGCTGCGCGCGTCCAGCCGGGCCATGCCCTCGCGCAGCAGCTCCAGCTGGTCGGCCTCGTCGTTGGCGGCGGCGTAGGCCTCGGCCGGGTCCTCGTCGCGCGCCATCAGGTAGTGCGCGGGCGCCGGCGGGGCGTGGTCGTCGTCGGCGTCGTCTGGGGCATCGAAGCCGATGTCGCGGCCGGACAGGCGCGACTCCATCTCCAGCACCTCGCGCTCGGAAACCTTGAGGTCGGCCGCCACCGCGCGCACTTCCTCCGCGTTGAGCCAGCCCAGCCGGGTCTTGCTCTTGCGCAGGTTGAAGAACAGCTTGCGCTGCGCCTTGGTGGTGGCCACCTTGACGATGCGCCAGTTCTTGAGGATGAACTCGTGCATCTCGGCGCGGATCCAGTGCACCGCGAAGCTCACCAGGCGCACGCCGACGTTCGGGTCGAAGCGCTTGACCGCCTTCATCAGGCCGATGTTGCCTTCCTGGATCAGGTCGCCCAGCTGCAGGCCGTAGCCGCTGTAGCCGCGGGCCACGTGCACGACGAAGCGCAGGTGCGACAGGATCAGCTCCTGCGCGGCTGCGATGTCGTCGTGTTCGCGCAGGCGCAGCGCCAGCGCGCGCTCGTCCTCGGCCGACAGCACCGGGATCTGGTGGACGGCGCCGATGTAGGCCTCCAGCGAGCCCATCGCGCTGGGGATGGGCAGGTTGTGGGCGACCAGGGCGTTGGACATCGTGGTTTCCCTCATGGCGAAGATGTTAGCAGTCGGCAGCTTCGACTGCTAAGCGAACCGGAAGTTCACTACCGTTCCATTCATGGAACGACCGGCGGATGCCGATTCCACCACGGCGGCCGTCAAGGCGGGGTGGGGGCGGCGTCGCCCGGGCGCAAGTCCGCGGCCGGCGGCAGCGCCCAGTCCACCGGCGCCTGCCCGGTCCGGGCCAGGTACTGGTTGGCGGCCGAGAAGTGTCCGCAGCCCAGGAAGCCCCGGTGGGCGGACAGCGGCGAGGGATGCGGCGCCTTCAGCACCCGGTGCCGGCGCGGGTCGATCACCGCGCCCTTCTTTTGCGCGTAGCTGCCCCAGAGCAGGAACACCAGGTGCTCGCGTTCGCGGTTCAACACGTCCACCACGTGGTCGGTGAAGCCCTCCCAGCCCTTGCCCTGGTGCGAACCGGGCTGGCCGGCCTCGACCGTCAGCACGCTGTTGAGCAGCAGCACGCCGCGCTGCGCCCACGGCAGCAGGCAGCCGTGGTCCGGGCGGACGAAGCCGGTGTCGCGGGCCAGCTCCTTGTAGACGTTGTCCAGCGACGGCGGCACCGGCACGCCCGGGCGCACCGAGAAGCACAGCCCGTGGGCCTGGCCGGGGCCGTGGTAGGGGTCCTGGCCGAGGATCACCACCTTCACCGCGTCGAACGGAGTGGCGTCGAAGGCGGCCAGGATCTCGCCGCCGGGCGGGTAGACGATGGCGCCCGCCGCCTTGCGCTGGCGCAGGAACGCGGCCAGCGCGCGCATGTCCTCGCGCGCGAACCAGTCGCCCACGCGGGCCTTCCAGGAGGGTTCGAGGCGGACGGGCGGCGGCGGCGGTTCGGTCATCGGCCCATTGTAGGAGTGGCGCCCGCCGCGGCCGGCGACGCCGCGCCTACGGGTGCGCCTTGCCCGGCTCCGGCAGCTTCGCCAGCCGCAGCTGGAACAGCGCCTTGGTGACCAGCAGGCGTTCCTCGATCGGCTTCAGCACCAGGTCGTTGGCGCCCTCGCGCAGCAGGCCGGCCTGGTTGTCGCGGTTGTCGTCGCCGGTCATCACCAGCACCGGCAGCCGCCGCTTGCCATAGCCGAAGGCGCCGCGGACCTGGCCCAGGAGTTCGCGCCCGCTGAGCGCGCCCTTCAGGTACACGTCGCTGAGCAGCAGGTCGGCGCCGACGTCGCCGTCGTCGCGCCCGCGGTACTTGTGCAGGTGCTCCAGCGCGTCCTCGGCGCTGATCACGTGCAGCACCTGCATGCCGTGGCGTTCGAGCATGCGCTTGGTGGCCACCGCCACGACCCGGCTGTCCTCCACGTACAGCACGCGCGCGCCGGCCAGCGGGGCGGGCTGCACGTAGCCGCGGATGAACGCGGCCAGCGCGCCGTGGCCCAGCGCCTTGTCGAAGTAGTCGGTCACGTCCTCGGTGAAGGCGCGCGCCTCCAGCGCCTCCTGGGCGCTGCCGGAGACCACGATCACCGGCACGTAAGTCTGCCCGGCCGCCTCGCGCACCACCCGCGCCAGCGCCAGGCCGTCGCCATCGGGCAGCACCAGCGCGGTGGTGACCAGGTCCACCGCGCCGGCGGCCAGCACCGCGCGCGCCTCCTCCAGCCCGGCGCAACCGATGACCTCGACGCCCGGGAGTTCCTTGAGCAGGGTGTCGCCGATCAGCTTGCGCACCAGCCGGCTGCCGTCCACCACCATCACCCGCGGGGCATCGCTGACGACGTGGCGCAGGTCCTGGCCGACCGCCATGTCAGCGTCCCACCGGGCGGGTCTGGCGCAGGTAGTGGCCGGTCACCAGGCCGGCGCCCAGCCAGCCCAGCAGGCCGGCGCCGGCCAGGACCAGCAGCGCCGGCAGCGCCGGCAGCCCGCGCAGCGCGAAGTCGCTGCCGTAGCGCGCGGCCAGGTCGGCCAGCGGCTGGCGCAGGGCCATCCACGCCAGCGTCAGGATCCCCAGCGCCAGCGCGCCCGAGGCCAGCCCGTACCAGGCGCCGAGGTAGAGGAAGGGGCGACGCACGAAGCCGTCGCTGGCGCCCAGCAGCTGCAGCACGCCGATTTCCTCGCGCCGCGACTGGATGTCCAGCCGCACGGTGTTGCCGACCACCAGCAGCGCGCCCAGCCCCAGCAGCGCGGCCAGCACCAGCACCGCGCGGCCGCCGAACCGCAGCCAGGCGTCCAGGCGGGCCCGCCAGACCGCGTCGTGCTGGATCCGGTCGGCCTCCGGCAGCGCCGCCAGCGACTCGGCCAGCAGGCCTTCGTCGCCGCGCGGCACCACCCGCAGCACGCTGGGCAGCGCGGCGCGCGCGGCCTCCTCGCCCAGCGCGTCGATCGCCGCGGCCAGGTCCGGGCGTTCGCGCATCCGCGCCAGCGCCTCGTCCGGCGCGACCACCGCCACCGAGGCCACGTCGCCACGCGCGCGCAGGCGGTCGGCCAGCGCCGCGGCCTGCGCGCCGTCCAGCGCCGGATCCAGGAACACCGCGATGTCGCGGCTGGCCTGCACCTCGCCGCCCAGCCGGGCCACGTTCTGCAGCACCAGCCACAGCCCCAGCGGCAGCGCCAGCGCCACCGCCATCACCCCGATCGTGAGCAGCGTGGCCCACGGCTTGCGCAGCATCCGGCCCAGGCTGGCGACCACGCTGTAGCCGTGGTGGTCCAGCCAGGCGCCGAGGCGGCTGGCGCGCACGTCGTCCACCCGCTCATTCATCGGCCAGGTCCTCCGGCGCGATGTCGTCCACCAACCGGCCGTGGTCCAGCACCAGCACCCGCTTGCGCATGCGCTTGACCAGGCCCAGGTCGTGGCTGGCCACCAGCACGCTGGTGCCGCGCTCGGGCAGCGAGGCGAACAGCGCCATGATCTCGGCCGACAGGGTGGGGTCGAGGTTGCCGGTCGGCTCGTCGGCGATCAGCATCGCCGGCTCGGCGATCACCGCCCGCGCGATGCCCACGCGCTGCTGCTCGCCGGCCGACAGCTGGGTGGGCAGCGAGCGGCCGCGCTCGCCCAGACCTAGGCGCTCCAGCAGGACCCGCACGCGCTTGCCGATCTCGCCGCGGCGCACGCCGCGCAGGACCAGCGGCAGCGCCACGTTCTCGGCCACGCTGCGGTCGGCCAGCAGCTGGTGGTTCTGGTAGACCACGCCCACCTCGCGCCGGTGGTGGGCGATGCGCCCGCCGCGGACCTTGGCCAGGTTGCGCTCGCCGAACAGCACCGCCCCGCGGGTGGGCCGCTCGGCCAGCTGGATCAGCTTCAGCAGGGTGCTCTTGCCGGCGCCGGAATGGCCGGTGACGAACAGCATCTCGCCGGCGTCGACCGCGAAGTCCACGTCCTCCAGGGCCGCATGGCCGCCGGGATACAGCTTGCTGACGTTGTCGAAGCGCAGGACCGGCATCGCGGGCATCGGGGCGGGCAGGCGGCCAGTATCGCCGCTGCCGCGCAGCGCGACCAGCCGCGCGAGGCCCGCCCGCTCAGTGCTGGCTGCGCGGCGCGCGGGTGACCAGCGACTTCAGGCCGCGGCCCAGCCGGCTGAACAGCGAGGGCTTGTCAGCACCCCAACATGGTCAAGGGCGTCACCGACGGGTGGACGCGCGAGCTGGAGATCAACGGCGTCGGTTACCGCGCCGAGGTCGCCGGCGACACGATCAACATGGCCCTCGGTTACTCGCACCCGGTGG
>CAMLJA010000062.1 GCA_946480065.1 uncultured Thermomonas sp.
ACGGCGTGCTGAAGCTGGTCGGCGTCGCGCTGGCCGCGTTCGTGTTCGCGTTCTCGATGGTGCCGCTGTACCGGGTGATGTGCGAGAAGGTGTTCGGCGTGCGCCTGGAGCAGGGGCCGGTGGCGGCCGGCGCGGCCACCGCCGCGGCCGGCGGCCGCTGGGTCACGGTGCAGTTCGACGGCGGCGTGAACTCCAAGCTGCCGTGGAAGTTCACCCCCGAGCAGGCCAGCATGCGCGTGCAGGTGGGCCGCCAGTACCAGGCGCTGTACTTCGCGCGCAACGCCGGCGACCGCGCGATCGTGGGCAACGCGGTGCCGTCGATCGCGCCGGCGCGCGCGTCCGGCTACTTCAGCAAGACCGAGTGCTTCTGCTTCACCGCGCAGACCCTGGCCGCCGGCGAGTCGCGCGACATGCCGGTGCGCTTCATCGTCGACCCGGACCTGCCGGACGACGTCAGGACCATCACCCTGTCCTACACCTTCTTCAAGAACGACGCCCAGACCGCCGCGCTGCCGGCCCCGGGCGCCACGTCCCCGGCGCGCGCCGCGCCCTGACCCGACATCCCGCGAACCACCGGAAGACCGCCATGGCCAACGCCCACGCCGACACCCCCGCCGCCCACGGCAGCCAGGACATCTACTTCGTGCCGCACGGCAGCCGCTGGCCGGTGTTCGCCTCGGTCGCGCTGTTCGTCGCCATGGTCGGCTTCGGCAGCTGGCTGAACGACATCAGCTGGGGTCGCACGGTGTTCTTCGTCGGCGTCGCCGGGCTGCTGGCGATCCTGTTCAAGTGGTTCGGCGACGTGATCCGCGAGTCGCTGTCGGGCTACTACAACAAGCACGTGGACACCTCGTTCCGGATGGGGATGGTGTGGTTCATCTTCTCCGAGGTGATGTTCTTCGCCGCCTTCTTCGGCGCGCTGTTCTACGCCCGCCAGTTCGCGCTGCCGTGGCTCAACGGCGAGGGCGACGGCGCCGCCACCCACAGCCTGCTGTGGTCCGCCTTCAGCGGTGGCTGGCCGAGCAACGGCCCGGGCGCGGTGGGCGGCCACTACCAGACCGTGCCGGCCTGGGGCCTGCCGCTGCTGAACACCCTGATCCTGCTGAGCTCGGGCGTGACCGTGACCATCGCGCACCACGCGCTGAAGGAAGGCAAGCGCGGCATCCTGCTGCTGTTCCTGGGCGCCACCGTGCTGCTGGGCTGCCTGTTCCTGTACTACCAAGCGACCGAGTACGCGCACGCCTACCACGAGCTCAACCTCACCCTGGGCTCGGGCATCTACGGCTCGACCTTCTTCATGCTCACCGGCTTCCACGGCGCCCACGTGACCCTGGGCACGCTGATGCTGGCGATCATCTGGCTGCGCTGCCTGAAGGGCCACTTCACCCGCGACAACCACTTCGCGTTCGAGGCGGTGGCCTGGTACTGGCACTTCGTGGACGTGGTCTGGCTGGGCCTGTTCCTGTTCGTCTACGTCCTGTAAGCCAGCGCCGGTCGCCACGCGCGGGGCCGGCGCATGCCGGCCCCGCGGGGTTCAGCCCGCGGGGGCGCTGCCGATGCCGTGCGGGGTGATCCAGCCCATCCGGATCGCCACCACCACGAACAGGATCAGCGCCACCGACAGCGCGATGCGCCTGGTCAGCGAGTTCACCGTGCGCTTGGTGCTGCCCTTGTCCACCAGCATGTAGTACAGGCCGGCGCCGAGGTTCCACAGGATGAGGATCAGCACACCGATGATGAGCAGGGTCTTCAGCGAATCGTTCACGCAAGCCTCCGCGCGCCATCGCGCCGGTCCGGGGCGGCCATTATCGCAGCGCGGGGCGCGCGCGGGATGAGCCGCCGACGGGCCCTGCTGGCCGGCTGGGTGCTGGCGTTGGCGGTGGCGGCGCTGTTCGCCTCGCTGGGCCGCTGGCAGCTGGCCCGCATGCACGAGAAGCAGGCGATGCTGTCAGCCTCCGCGCAGGTGCTGCAGCGGCGCGCGCCGCAGCCGCTGCTGCTGGCCTCGGACCCGGCGCGCGCCGGCGGCTACGACTGGGCCGCGGGCAGCGGCCGGCTGGCGAACGCCACCGTCTGGCTGGACAACCAGCAGCGCGACGGCCGCAGCGGCGTGCGCATGTACTGCGTGCTGCTGCCCGACGAGGGCGCGCAGGCGCTGCTGGTGGACGCCGGCTGGTGGCCGCTGGACGGCAGCCGCACGCTGCCCGTGTTCGGCTGCCCCGCGCGCGACGCGCAGCCGGTGCGCGGCCTGCTGGCGCCGCCGCCGTCGGCCGGCCTGGCCCACGGCGACGCGCTGGCGCCGGCCGGGCAGGGCCGCTGGCTGGCCACCCGGCTGGAGACGGCCGCGGTGGCCTCGGCGCTGCGGCTGCCCACCGGCCTCGCGCCGCGCGTGCTGCGGCTGGACCCCGAGCGCGCCGCCGGCGACGCCGGGGTGATGCTGGCGCCCGGCCAGCGGGACCTGGACATCCTGCCCAATACCCTCAGCCCGGAGCGCCACCTGGGCTATGCCGTGCAGTGGTTCGGGCTGGCGCTCACGGTGCTGGCCGTGGCCGCCGTGCTCACCTTCAGACGCAAGGAGAAGTCCGCCGATGGCCGCGCCTGACAACGCCCCGGTGAAGGCCACGGGCCGCAACCGCGGCCTGCTGTTCGCGCTGTTCGCGCTGTTCTTCGGCGGCATGCTGGTGGCCGGCCTGCTGCGCTTCTCGGGCTGGCGGCCCGCCGGCAGCAAGAACAAGGGCGAGCTGCTGCAGCCGTACGCGGACCTGCGCGGCCACGCCCTGGCCCTGGCCGGCGGCGGCGCCTACCGCTGGAAGGACAGCCCGCGGACCTGGCGGATCGTGGTCATGCCGTCCGAGTGCGACGGTGCCCGCGCCGCGGCGTGCGCGAGGCTGCTGTCGGAGCTCGACAAGGTGTGGCGGCTGATGGGCAAGGACGCCGACCGCGTGCACCTGCTGTGGGCCGGAGCCCCGCCCGCCGGCGTGCCCGCGCTGCCGCGCGAAGTGCGGCTGGTGCGGCCGGATCCGGTGCTGCGCGCCGGGCTGCCGCAGGGGTCCGGCAACGCCGCCGGCGCTGCCGGCGCCGACGCGGCCTGGCTGGTCGACCCGTACGGCTTCACCGTGTTGCGCTACGCTCCGGGCTTCGATCCGGGCGACCTGCGCACCGACCTGGCGCGCCTGCTCAGGATCAACTGACCGAATGAACGCACCCTCCACCGCCGTCCGCCCGACCCCGGCCCGCCCGCAGGTCTACCGCCACTTCCACCGCATCGCCTGGCTGGCGGTGGCGCTGGCGGCCTGCGTGATCGTGTTCGGCGCGTTCGTGCGCCTGTCCAACGCCGGCCTGAGCTGCCCCGACTGGCCGACCTGCTACGGCCGCGCGGCGTGGCCGACCGCCGCGGACCAGGTGGTGGACCATGCCGCCACCGCGATCCGCCCGGTCGAGCCCAGCAAGGCGTGGCGCGAGCAGTTCCACCGCATGATCGCCGGCGGCCTCGGCCTGCTGGTGTTCGCGCTGGCGCTGCTGGCCACGCGCCGGCGCCCGCGCGGCTGGGTGCACGTGCTGGGCGCGGCGCTGGCGGTGGCGGTGGCGATCCCGCTGTACATGCGCGGCCTGCACGCCGGCGCGTCGGTGCTGGCGGTCGCGGGCGAACTGCTGCTGTTGCTGGGCGTGCTGCGCTGGTCGAACGTGGACCTGGCGCGCGCCAGCACGCTGACGCTGGCGGTGATCATCTTCCAGGCGCTGCTGGGGATGTGGACGGTGACCTGGCTGCTGAAGCCGGTGGTGGTGATGGGCCACCTGGTGGGCGGGCTGACCACGTTCTCGCTGCTGACCTGGATCGCGTGGCGCGCCACCGACCTGCCGATCCGCAGCGGCGAGGCCGCGCGCCTGCGCCGGCTGCTGCTGGTGGGGCTGGTGCTGCTGGCGGTGCAGATCGCGCTGGGCGGCTGGACCAGCGCCAACTACGCGGCCCTGGCCTGCGGTACCGATTTCCCCAAGTGCGCCGGCGCCTGGTGGCCGGACCCCGATTTCGCCGAGGGCTTCGTGCTCTGGCGCGGGATCGGCGTGGACTACGAGGGCGGCGTGCTGGACAACGCCGCGCGGGTGGCGATCCAGCTGGCCCACCGGATGATGGCGGTGGTGGTGTTCGGCCACCTGCTGGTGGTCGCGCTGCGGCTGCTGCGCAGCCCCGGCCTGCGCGGCTGGGGCGCGCTGCTGGGCGGGCTGCTGTTCGCCCAGGTGGGGCTGGGCATCGCCAACGTGGTGCTCTCGCTGCCGCTGAAGGTGGCGGTGCTGCACAACGCCGGCGCCACCGCGCTGCTGTTCGTGGTGGTGACCCTGCTGGCGCGGATCCGCCCGCCCGAGGCATGAGCGCGCCCGCGTCCCTGCTGCCGCAGTACTGGGCCCTGACCAAGCCGCGGGTGGTGGCGCTGATCGTGTTCACCGCGATCATCGGCATGCTGCTGGCGATCCGGCCCGGCGACGCGTGGCCGTGGACGCGGCTGCTGGCCGGCGGCGTCGGCATCTGGCTGGCGGCGGCCAGCGCGGCCGCGATCAACCACCTGCTGGACCAGCGCATCGACAAGGTCATGGCGCGCACCGCCGACCGCCCGCTGGCGACCGGCGCGCTGCGCCCGGCGCAGGTGCTGGCGTTCGCAGTGGCGCTGGGGATCGCCTCGATGGCGATCCTGCTGCTGTGGGTGAACGCGGTGTGCGCGCTGCTCACCTTCGCCTCGCTGATCGGCTACGCCATCGTCTACACCGGCTGGCTCAAGCGCGCCACGCCGCAGAACATCGTGATCGGCGGGATCGCCGGGGCGGCGCCGCCGCTGCTGGGCTGGGCCGCGGTCACCGGCATGCAGCGCGAGTGGGACTGGGCGCACGCGCTGCTGCTGGTGCTGATCGTGTTCGTGTGGACACCGCCGCATTTCTGGGCGCTGGCGATCTTCCGGCGCGATGACTACGCGCGCGCGCTGGTGCCGATGCTGCCGGTCACCCACGGGGTGACCTACACGCGCTGGCAGGTCCTGCTGTACACGGTGCTGCTGGTGGTGGCCTCGGTGCTGCCGTGGGTGGCGCACATGAGCGGGCTGTTCTACCTCTGCGGCGCGCTGGTGCTGGGCGGCGGGTTCCTCTGGTACGCGTGGAAGCTGCTGGACCCGCCGGACGACTTCTTCGCCATGCGCACCTTCAGGTATTCGATCGTCTACCTGATGGCGCTGTTCGGCTTCCTGCTGCTGGACCATTGGCTGCTGCCGTTCCTGCAGCCGGTGGCGGGCCTGGAGTTCACGCCGGCCGCGTGAGGCCGCCGCAATGGACGACCTGTTCGCCCCCGCCGCGTCCGGCGCGCGCACCCCGCTGGGGCCGCAGGCCTGCGTGCTGCACGGCTTCGCGCTGCCGCACCAGGACGCGCTGCTGGCGGCGATCGACGCGATCGCGGCCGCCGCGCCGTTCCGCCACCTGGTCACGCCCGGCGGCCACCGCATGCAGGTGGCGATGACCAATGCCGGCCGCCTGGGCTGGACCAGCGACCGCCGCGGCTACCGCTACGCGCCGCGCGACCCGGAAAGCGGCCGCCCGTGGCCGGCGCTCCCGGCGGTCTTCCTGCAGCTGGCCGCCGACGCGGCGGAAGCGGCCGGCTTCCCCGGCTACGTGCCCGATGCCTGCCTGCTCAACCGCTACGCGCCGGGCACGCGGCTGTCGCTGCACCAGGACCGCGACGAGGCGGACCGCCAGGCGCCGATCGTCTCGGTCTCGCTGGGCCTGCCCGCGACCTTCCTGTTCGGCGGCCTGGCGCGCGGCGACCGCACGGTGCGGGTGCCGCTGGTCCACGGCGACGTGGTGGCCTGGGGCGGCGTGGACCGCATGCGCTTCCACGGCGTGCTGCCGGTGCGCCCGGGCCGGCACCCCCTGGTGGGCGGGCAGCGGCTCAACCTGACCTTCCGCAAGGTCCGCTGAGCCACCGCAAGAACCGGGATGTCCGCGCCGCCCGGCGCGACTACAGTGGCCCCATGGACGCAGAGACGACCGCCACTTCCCCCCGTGACGCCGCCCGCGTGGCCGCCGCCTGCCGGCGGATCGAGCAGGCCGAGGCGCCGCCGCCGCTGGCGACGCTGGCGCGCGAGGCCGGCCTCAGTCCGCACCATTTCCACCGCCTGTTCAAGGCGGTCACCGGGCTGACGCCCAGGGCCTACGCGCAGGCGCACCGGGGCCGCGCGCTGCGCCGGGCGCTGGCGCGGCCGGGCGCGAAGGTGGTGGAGGCCGCGTTCGACGCCGGCTTCAACGCGGCCAGCCGCTTCTACGACAGCGCCGAGGCGCTGCTGGGCATGACGCCCGCGCAGTACCGCGAAGGTGGCGCCGACACCCGCATCGCGTTCGCCCTCGCCCAGTGCGCGCTGGGCGCGCTGCTGGTCGCGCGCAGCCAGCGCGGCGTGTGCGCGATCGCGCTGGGCGACGACCCCGGGGCGCTGCTGCGCGAGCTGCAGGACCGCTTCCCGCGCGCCGAGCTGGTGGGCGGCGACGCCGCGTTCGAGCGGCTGGTGGCGCAGGTGGTGGGGTTCGTGGAAGCGCCGCGCCTCGGCCTGGCGCTGCCGCTGGACATCCGCGGCACCGCCTTCCAGCAGCGGGTGTGGGACGCGCTGCGCAAGGTGCCGGCGGGCGAGACGGTCAGCTACGCCGAACTCGCCGCCCGCATCGGCAGCCCCACGGCGGCACGCGCGGTGGCCCAGGCCTGCGCGGCCAATCCGCTGGCCGTGGCCATCCCCTGCCACCGCGTGGTGCGCAGCGACGGCGGCCTGTCCGGCTACCGCTGGGGCATCGCGCGCAAGCGCGCGCTGCTGGCGCGGGAAGCGGGTGCGGCCGGCCGCGGCGGCGCCGGCGAACCCTAGGACCTGAAACCGCGGGCGCGAGCGGGTAAGATTCACTCTGCTGCATTGCAACAAGGCGGATCGATGGCAAGCAACGGTACCGGGCAGTCCCCCCTGCGCGGCGATGGCGGCGGCGCCGGCCAGGCGCTCCCGGTCGCGCCCTCGCTGGCGGCCAGCCTGGACGCGGCGCGCATGCCGCGCCGCACGCTCCCGGTCGAACCCCGGATCCTGTGGATCTGCGCGCTGGCCATCGCCCTGGGCGTCAGCGCGGCGTTCATCGCGCAGCTGCTGGTGGCGCTCATCGCCGGGGTCACCAACCTGGCGTTCTACGGCCGCCTGTCCCTGCGCGAGGCCTCGCCCGCCGGCCACGCGCTGGGCGCCTGGGTGATCCTGGTGCCGGTGCTGGGCGGACTGGTGGTGGGCGCGATGGCGCGCTGGGGATCGCGCGCGATCCGCGGCCACGGGATTCCCGAGGCGATGGAGCAGGTGCTGCTCAACGAATCGAAGATCCCGCCGCGGATCACCTTCCTCAAGCCGCTGTCGTCGGCGGTGGCGATCGGTACCGGCGGGCCGTTCGGCGCGGAGGGCCCGATCATCGCCACCGGCGGCGCCCTGGGCTCCTTCCTCGGCCAGCTGCTGCACGTCACCGGCCACGAGCGCAAGGTGCTGCTGGCGGCCGGCGCGGCCGGCGGCATGACCGCGATCTTCGGGTCGCCGGTCGCCGCGGTGGTGCTGGCGGTGGAGCTGCTGCTGTTCGAGCTGCGCCCGCGCTCGCTGGTGCCGGTCGCGCTGGCCACGGTGGCCGCCGCCGGGATGCGCCACGCGCTGGTGGGCAGCGCGCCGGTGTTCGCGATGCCGGCGGTCGCGGCACCCGGCATGCAGGCGCTGGTGGCCTACGTGGCGCTGGGCGCGCTGATGGGCCTGGTGGCGGTGGCGGTCACGCGGCTCGTGTACGGCATCGAGGACGCGTTCGAGAAGCTCCCGGTGCACTGGATGTGGTGGCCGGCGATCGGCGGCCTGGCGGTCGGCGTGGTGGGCTGGTTCGCGCCGCTGACCCTGGGGGTGGGCTACGACAACATCCAGGCGATCGTCTCCGGCCGGCTGGCGGCGGGCGCGCTGGCCTTCCTGTGCGCGATGAAGTTCCTGTCGTGGTCGATCGCGCTGGGCAGCGGCACCTCGGGCGGCACGCTGGCGCCGCTGTTCACCATCGGCGGCGCGCTGGGGGCGCTGGCCGGGGTCGCGGTCGCGGCGGTCGCCCCGCAGCTGGGGGTGGATCCGCGGATCGCGGGCCTGGTGGGGATGGCGGCGATGTTCGCCGGCGCCTCGCGCGCGCTGCTGACCTCGGTGGTGTTCGCGTTCGAGACCACCCAGCAGCCGAACGGCCTGCTGCCGCTGCTGGGCGGCTGCGCGGCCGCCTACCTGGTCTCGGCGCTGGTCATGCGCAACACCATCATGACCGAGAAGATCGCCCGGCGCGGGGTGCGGGTGCCGACCGACTACGCCGCCGACTACCTGGACCAGGTCGCGGTGGGCGATGCCTGCACCCGCGAGCTGGTCACGCTGAAGACTTCCGATGCGCTCGGCGAGGTCCGCGCCGCGCTGCACGCCGGCCGCCCCGGCTACCAGCACCAGGGGTTCCCGGTGATCGACGATGCCGGCCGCGTGCGCGGCGTGGTGACGCGCCGCAACCTGCTGGACCCGTCGCATCCGAACATGCGCCGGATCGGCGAGATGCTGGCGCGCCCGCCGGTGGCGGTGCGCGAGGACCACTCGCTGCGCGAGGCGGCCGACCACATGGTGGCCGAGGAGATCGGGCGCCTGGTCGTGCTGGGCCGCGAGGCGCCGCACCCGCTGGTGGGCATCCTCACCCGCGGCGACATCCTGTCCGCGCACCGCAGGCGCCTGAAGGAAGCCCACCAGGCCGGGCGCCACATCCACCTGCGCGGCCGCGCGCGCGCCGGCTAGTCGGCGCTGCCCGCCTTGGCCAGGCGGTCGTGCACGTCGCCCCAGGCCTCGTCCTGCGGCGGGCGCTCCAGCCAGATGGCGTCGGCGCCCAGCGCGTCCAGCGCGTGCAGGGTGCCGTACAGCGCGCGCGCGTAGCCCGGCTTGTCGTGCGGCATGCGGATGGCGGCGACGATGCCGGGCGCATCGGCAGGCAGGGTGGGGTCCAGATAGGCCAGCGCGATCCGCGCACCGGGCGCCAGCGCGGCGATCCGCCGGCGCATCGCCGCGGCGTCCATCACCCGCAGCGG
>CAMLJA010000063.1 GCA_946480065.1 uncultured Thermomonas sp.
GACGCCACCAGTGTGCGCCGATGCGCCGCGCGGGGCGAGGCGCCGGGGATCGTCAGTCAGCCGCGGTTTCGGCGGCGTCGTCGTCCAGGAACCAGGCTTCCACCTTGCCCTTGACCTTCATGGTCATCGGCTGGCCGCGGCGGTCCAGCGCGCGGCCCACCGGCAGCCGCACCCAGCCCTCGCTGATGCAGTACTCGTCCACGTTGTGGCGCTCGACGCCGTTGAAGCGGATGCCGATCCCGCGCTCCAGCGCGGCGGCGTCGTGGAACTTGCTGCGCGGATCGTTGGACAGGTGGTCGGGGGGCGCGTCGCTGGGGGCGTCGGACATGGGCATGCTGCCGGCGTTTCGGGGCCGACAGCATACCCGCCAGGCGCGGCTCAGCCGAGCCGGCGCGCGGCCGCGAACGAGGCCAGGTTGCCCAGGCCGATGGCGCCGACCAGCACCGCGATCACGCCCGGGGTGATGTCCTGCCAGCCGGCCGCCTCGACGATGCCGAAGCCCAGCGCCAGCATCACCAGGGTGATGCCCCAGCGCAGGGAGGAGAGCCGGCGGTTGGCCTCGTCGCCGCGCAGGATGCTGGCGACCAGGTCCGGCGAGCCGTTGCTGGACACCAGCTGCTTGCGCACGCGGGCGTCGACCACGGCCTTGATGGAGTAGGCGATCGCGGCGAACAGGGCGATCGGGACGAACATGGCGTAATCCATGGGGTTTCCTCGGGTGGGCCGGCCGGGCTGGCCGTTCGGGCAATGGGATACGGCGCGGCGGCGGCCGGTTGCAGGCCGCCGGGCGGAAATCGCTTGCAACCGGTCGCGCGCCGGGCGTATCCCATGGCCCATGGATGCAGACCGCGCCCTCGTCGACGCCGTGCTCGCGGACCGCCCCGGGGCGTTCGAGCAGCTCGTGCGCGACTACCAGGGCCTGTGCTGGCACGTGATCCAGCGCATGGTGCGGCACCCGGAGGACACCCGCGAGCTGTGCCAGGAGGCATTCCTGCGGGTCCACCGCTACCTGCACCAGTACCGCTTCGACAGCCCGCTGAAGTCGTGGATTGCGCAGG
This sequence comes from uncultured Thermomonas sp., assembly GCA_946480065.1. The sequence continues at coordinate 1,059 of CAMLJA010000063.1, forward strand.
TGGCCTATTCGGTGGCCAAGCGCCACCTGGAGCGCAGGCGCATCCCGCTGGCCGAGCCCGCGGCCGACGAGGACGGCCTGTCGCTGCTGGAGAACCTGGGCGACGGCGCGGACCTGCAGGAGGACCATGCGCAGGCCGAGGAGGAGCGGCGCCTGCACGCGGCGATCGAACGGCTGCCGCCGCTGCAGCGCACGATCCTCACCCTGTACCACCTCGAGGAGCTGCCGATCGCCGAGATCGCGGCCGCCACCGGCCTGCCCGAGGGCACGATCAAGAGCCACCTGTTCCGCAGCCGCAACAAACTGCGCGAGATGCTCGCGCCGCGCATCGGAGTCGCCGCATGAAGCCCAACGACCACGCCTCCCCCGTCGACGACGCCCGCTGGCGGGCGCAGGAACTGGCCCGCCGCGGCGATCCGGGCGCCGATCCGCTCGACCTGCGCGTGGCCCGCGCGCTGCGGCGGCCGCCGGCGGTCGCGCTGCCGCCCGGTTTCGCCGCGCAGGTGGCGGCGCGCGCCCGCGCGCAGGCGGCCGGCCCCGACGTCGAGGCGCGCCTGCTGCGCGCGCTGGTGGCGGCCTTCGCGCTGTCCGCCGCGGTGGTGGTGGCGTGGTTCGGCCGCGGCTGGGTGGCCGGGCTGGTGCAGGTGCTGCCGGGCGGGCGCGAGGCGCTGGGCTGGTGCGCGCTGGCCGCGCTGTGCCTGCTCGGCAACTGGGCCCTGGGCGCCCTGCGGCGCCGGGTCGCGCCGGGGGCGACCGCCGCCGGGGCCTGACCCGCCGCTACACTGCGCGGATGCCTGCCGCGCACCGCGATCCCGCCCTCGACGCCCTGCTGCATCCGTTCGAGACCGGCCAGCTCCGCTGGCCCGACCGCTGCCTGTTCCTGCGCGCCCGCGAGGGCGCCGCGCTGCACGTGCGCGGCCTGCGCGGGCTGGCGGCCACGCAGCCCTTCAGGCCCGACGCCGAACGCCTGCGGCGGCTCGGCGTGGACCTGCTGGACGAGGATGCGCTGCCGGCGGCGGCGTTCCCGCTGGTGCTGGTGCTGCCGCCGCGCCAGCGCGAGGAGGCCCGCGCGCTGCTGGCCCGGGCCTGCGCCGCGGTCGCGCCCGGCGGCACCGTGGTGGCCGCCGTCGCGAACGACGAGGGCGCCAAATCCCGCGAGGCCGACCTGAAGCAGCTGGCGGGCGCGGTCACCACCCTGAGCAAGCACCACTGCCGGGTGTTCTGGACCGCGCCCGACGCGCCCTTCGATGCCGCGCTGATGGCGCAGTGGGCGCAGGCCGATGCGCCGCGGACGCAGGCTTGCGCCGAGGTGCCCGGCGGCAGCTTCCGCACCCGCCCCGGCGTGTTCGCCTGGGACCGCGTGGATGCGGCTTCGGCGATGCTGGCGGCGGCGCTGCCCGCCGACCTGTCGGGTCGCATCGCCGACTTCGGCGCCGGCTGGGGCTACCTGTCACTGCAGGTGCTGGCGCGCTGCCCGAAGGTGGCGGCGCTGGATCTGTTCGAAGCGGATGCGCGCGCGCTGACATTGGCCGAGGCCAACCTCGCCGGGCCTGCGCAGGCGCGCGGCGTGCCGGTGCGCTGCCACTGGCACGACGTGGCCGCCGGCGTCGACGGACGCTTCGACGCCATCGTCTGCAACCCGCCGTTCCACGCGCTGGGCCGCGGCGAGCGACCCGACCTCGGCCGCGCCTTCATCGCCGCGGCGGCGCGGGCGCTGCGGCCGGGCGGCCAGCTTTGGCTGGTCGCCAACCGCCACCTGCCGTACGAGGAGGCGCTGGGCACCGGCTTCGGCCAGGTCCACGCCGTCGCCCAGCAGGGCGGCTTCAAGATCGTGCGCGCGGTGAAGGCATGAAGCTGGTCAGGCACCTGGCCAACCTCGGCTACGGCAGCCGCAAGAAGGTCCAGCGGATGTTCCGAGAGGGCCGCATCACCGACGCCGCGGGCGAGGTGCTGTACGCGGACGACCCGCTGGACCACGACGGCGTGCGGGTGGACGGGGAGCCGCTGGATCCGGCGCCGGGCCTGCTGCTGATGCTGCACAAGCCGGTCGGCTACACCTGTTCGACCAGGGATGCCGGCCGGCTGGTGTACGACCTGCTGCCGCCGCGCTTCCGCCTGCGCCAGCCGGTGCTGTCCACCGTCGGCCGGCTGGACCGCGACACCTCCGGCCTGCTGCTGCTGACCGACGACGGCCAGCTGCTGCACCGGATCATCTCGCCCAAGGCGAAGCTGCCCAAGGTCTACCTGGCCACGCTGGGCGGGGACCTGCGCGGCGACGAGGCGGCGCTGTTCGCCAGCGGCACGCTGCTGCTGGAGGGCGAGAAGGCGCCGCTGCTGCCGGCGGAACTGGAGATGCTGGGCGCGCGCAGCGCACGGCTGACCCTGCACGAGGGCCGCTACCACCAGGTGCGGCGGATGTTCGCCGCGGCCGGCAACCACGTGGTCGCGCTGCATCGCGAGCGCATCGGCGGGCTGGCGCTGGATGGGTTGCCGCCCGGCGAGTGGCGGCGGCTGGGCGACGACGACCGGGCGCGGCTGTTCGCCGGCTGAGGCGTCGACTGCGAAGCCGCGCCCCACCCGCGGCTTCGCGTGTCAGTCCCCTGGTGCGTCGGCCAGCAGCCTGCGGAATCCTTCGGCGCCCAGTTCCCGCATCGTCGCGATGTTGCGCTCGATGATGCCGTCCGGGTCGGGGTAGGCGGCCACCGCGCGGTCGATGCTGTCCTCGCGCAGCAGGTGCAGGATCGGCCACGGCGCGCGGTTGGTCAGGTTGCCGGCGTCGTCCGGCGCGGTGTCGGCGAAGCGGTAGTCGGGGTGGAAGCTGGCGACCTGCAGCACCCCGTCCAGGTCCATCGCCTCCACCAGCGCGTCGGCGTCGTCCAGGAAGTCGTTGTAGTCCAGGAAGTCGCCCAGCACCTGCGGGTGCACCAGCAGGGTGGTGTCCACGCTGTCGGACGGGGTGTCGCGCAGCAGCGCCAGCTCCTCGCCCAGCTGCGCCAGCAGGGCGCGTTCGGTGCTGGCGTCGCTGACCACGATCCGCACCTGGTTCTTCACGTACACGGCCTTGGCGAACGGGCACAGGTTGAGCCCGATCACCGCGCGCTCCAGCCAGCGACGGACGTCGGCCTCGATGGCGCCCGCGTCGAAGCCCGTTGCGTCGGTGCGGTCGCCGGACATGCGGTCAGTCCCTGAAATTGTCGAACTGCAGCGGCAGCCCGAAATCCTTTTCGCGCAGCACCGCCATCGCCGCCTGCAGGTCGTCGCGCTTCTTGCCGGTGACGCGCAGCTTGTCGCCGTTGATCTGGGTGTCGACCTTCAGCCTGGCGTCCTTGATCGCCGCCTGCAGCTTCTTGGCCAGTTCGCGCTCGATGCCCTGCTTCACGGTGACCTTCTGGCGCGCGCCGGCGAGGTTGGTCTCGATGTCGCCGAATTCGAGGCAACGCACGTCGATCTTCCGCGCGATCAGCCGCGCGCGCAGGATGTCGGTCATCTGCTGCAGCTGGAAGTCGCTGGGCGCGGACTGCGCGATCACGTTGTCGTCCAGCGCGAACTTCGCGTCCACGCCCTTGAAGTCGAACCGCGTGGTCAGCTCGCGGCTGGCCTGGTCCACCGCGTTGGTGAGTTCGTGGGTATCCACTTCGGAGACGATGTCGAAGGAAGGCATGGCGTGGGCGGCAGGTGACGGGGCGGGCAGGTTACCGCATGCTCCCGCGATGCCGCCGACCGACGCCCACCACGACCACCCCCGCCGCGGCATGCTGCTGATGCTGGCGGCGGTGGCGCTGTTCGCGCTGATGGACGCTGGCCTGAAGACCCTGTCCGCGCACTATCCGCCGTTCCAGGTGGCGGCCCTGCGCGGGCTGGCCTCGCTGCCGCTGGTTCTGGCCTGGGCGCTGTGGACGGCGGGGCCGCGCGCGCTGCTGCGGGTGCGCTGGCCGCTGCACCTGCTGCGCGGCGCGCTGGGCATCTCGATGATGGCCAGCTTCGTGTACGCGCTGAAGCGGCTGCCGCTGTCCACCGCGTATTCCATCTTCTTCGTCGCCCCGCTGCTGATCACCGCGCTGTCGGTGCCGTTCCTGGGCGAGCGGGTGGGGCCGCGGCGCTGGACCGCGATCGCCATCGGCCTGCTGGGCGTGCTGGGGGTGCTGCGGCCCAGCGGGCAGGGCATGTTCACCCTGGCCGGGCTGGCGGTGCTGGTGGCGGCCACCGGCTACGCCATTTCGGCGATCACCGTGCGGGTGCTGGCGCGGACCGACAGCACCCAGGCCATCACCTTCTGGCTGCTGGGGCTGATGGCGCTGGGCGCTGGCGCGCTGGCGCTTCCGGACTGGGTCCCCCTGCGCGGCGAGCACCTGTGGATCGTCGCCGCGATCGGGGTGGCCGGTGCGCTGGGGCAGTACACCATCACCGAAGCCTTCCGCCTGGGCGAAGCCTCGCTGATCGCGCCGCTGGAGTACACCGCGCTGGTCTGGGGGCTGGCCCTGGACCTGGCGCTGTGGGGCGTCCTGCCGGACGCGGCGACCTGGGCCGGCGCCGCCATCATCATCGCCAGCGGGCTCTACCTGCTGCGCCGCGAGCGCGTCCACGCCGAGGCCGAGCACCCCTGAGGCGAGCGCGGCGTCTTTTTCACCGGGTTGCCGTGGATTTGCCCGGGTGAAATATTCCCGACCCCTCCGGCGTTTGTCCGGATGGCCCGGATGTGCCCACAATACAAGCCCTTGCAAGATCCGGAGTCCGCATGGCCGAGCTGAAGGAAGCACGCGTCCCCGACATCGGCGGCCACGGCGACGTGCCGATCATCGAACTGCTGGTCCAGCCCGGCGACACCGTGGCCAAGGACCAGGGCCTGGTCACGCTGGAGTCCGACAAGGCGACCATGGAAGTGCCGTCGCCGTTCGCCGGCGTGGTGCGCGAGTTGAAGGTCAAGCTGGGCGACACCGTGTCCGAAGGCAGCCTGGTGGCGATGATCGAGGCGGAGGCGGAGGCGGCGGCCGAACCGGCCCCAGCGCCTGCTCCTGAGGCCGCACCCGCACCCGCGCCGGTCGCACCGGCACCTGCGCCCGCGCCCGCGCCCGCCCAAGCCGCGACGCCCGCGCCGGAGCAGGCACCGCGTCCCGAAGTGGCGCGCGCCGCCGCCGATCCCAAGGCCGCCCCGATGGGCGCCGGCCTGCCGCCGGTGCGGTTCGAGGCCGACGCCGTGCTGCCCGACAAGGTCCCGTACGCCAGCCCGGCGGTGCGCCTGTTCGCACGCGAACTGGGGGTGGACCTGGCGCAGGTGGCCGGCAGCGGGCGCGGCGGACGCATCGTCCGCGAGGACGTGCAGTCGTTCGTCAAGGCGGCGCTGTCCGGCGGCGTGTCCGCGCCGGTCGCGGCTTCCGGCGGGGGTGGCGGGCTCAACCTGATCCCGTGGCCGAAGGTGGACTTCGCCAAGTTCGGCGCCATCGAGACCAGGCCGCTGTCGCGCATCCAGAAGATTTCCGGCGCCAACCTCGCGCGCAACTGGGCCATGATCCCGCACGTCACCCAGCACGACGATGCCGACATCACCGGCCTGGAGGCGCTGCGCGTTGCCCTCAACGAGGAAAACGCCAGGGCCATCGCCGCGGGCAAGGCCGGCAAGCTGACCATGCTGGCCTTCCTGATCAAGGCCTGCGTGGCGGCGCTACAGAAATTCCCGACCTTCAACGCGTCGCTGGACGGCGACAACCTCGTCCTCAAGCAGTACTTCCACGTCGGCTTCGCCGCCGATACCCCGAATGGGCTGGTGGTGCCGGTGCTGCGCGATGCCGACCAGAAGGGCGTGGCCCAGATCGCGAAGGAAATGGGCGAACTGGCCGCGCTGGCGCGCGAGGGCAAGCTCAAGCCCGAGCAGATGCAGGGCGGCTGCTTCACCATCAGCTCGCTGGGCGGCATCGGCGGCACCGCGTTCACGCCGATCATCAACGCCCCGGAGGTGGCGATCCTCGGCGTCTCCAAGGCGGAGACGAAGCCGGTGTGGAACGGCGAGAAGTTCAAGCCGCGCCTCGTGCTGCCGCTGTCGCTGAGCTACGACCACCGCGTGATCGACGGCGCCGCCGCGGCGCGCTTCACCAGCTACCTGGGGCAGCTGCTGGGCGACATGCGCCGGGCGATGCTCTAGCCGATGCAGCCCGACGCCGGCCAGGATCTCCGCGCTGCTGGCGACCGCGTCCGCCAGGCCGCCGAGCGCGCGGCCGACGAAGGCATGGGCGGCCTGCAGCCACTGCTCGACTTCAAGCTGGTGCACCTGCCCGGGCTCACGGTCACGGTGGGCGGGCTGGTGCTGGCGGTGCTGGTCGCAGTGGCCACCTGGGCGGCGATCTGGCTGGTGCGAAGGACCCTTGCGCGTTACGCGGCGCGCAACCCCGACATCAACCAGGCCGCGCTGTACACGGTCACCCGGGTCGCGACCTACCTGTTCATCCTCGCCGGCCTGCTGCTCGCCTTCGAGGCCATCGGCATCCCGATCGGCAAGTTCAGCGTGTTCGCCGGCGCGCTCGGCGTCGGCCTGGGCTTCGGCCTGCAGGCGATCTTCAACAATTTCATTTCCGGCCTGATCCTGCTGTTCGACCGCTCGCTGAAGGTCGGCGACTTCATCGAGCTGGAAGGCGACATCCGCGGCACCGTGCGCGCCATCGACATCCGTTCCACCCGGGTCACCACCAACGACAACATCGACATCCTGGTGCCCAACTCGGAGTTCATGACCAAGCGGGTGGTGAACTGGACCTACGGTTCGTTCAGCCGGCGCCTGCGGGTGCCGTTCGGCGTGGCTTACGGCACGGACAAGGAACTGGTGAAAAAGGCGGCGCTGGAGGCGGCCGCCCGGGTGCCCTTCACTCTGGCCACCTCGGGCGACCGTGCCGCGCAGGTCTGGCTGGTCGATTTCGCGGACAGTTCGGTGAACTACCTGCTGGTGGTGTGGCTGAACGAATCGGCGTCGCGCCGCAACACCGCAGTGATGGCGGCCTACCTGTGGGAACTGGACACCGCGCTGAAGGCCCATGGCATCGAGATCCCGTACCCGCAGCGGGACCTGCGCATCCGCAGCCTGTTCGGGCTGGAAGGGCCGGCGGCGCTGGCGGCGATGCGGGGCGGCGCGGTCGATCCGGCGCAGGCCGGAACGGCCGGTGGGGAGGCGCTTGACGCCTCCGAACGCGAATGGCTGGGGCGGAACGACGCCCAGGCCGACACCGAACGCGAGATCCGCGAGGCCGAGGAACGGGCCGCTGCGGATCGGCGACAGGCAAACCAGCCGCCCGAGCGCGGCGGCTGACAGGAGAAGGCAATGGCGGAGATCGAATCCAGGGTGCCCGACATCGGCGGGCACGGCGAGGTGCCGGTGATCGAGGTGCTGGTCGCGGTCGGCGACACCGTGAAGAAGGACCAGGGCCTGGTCACGCTGGAGTCGGACAAGGCGACGATGGAGGTCCCGGCGGTTGCCAACGGCGTGGTCAAGGCGCTGAAGGTAAAGCTGGGCGACACGGTGTCGGAAGGCAGCGTGATCGCGGTCATCGAGGGCGCGGCGGGCGAAAGCGCGGCGAAACCGCCCGCGCCCGCGCCCGCGCCAGCGAAGGCCGAAGCGGCGGCGCCGGCGCCGGTGGCGAAGGCGGAGCCGGCAACGCCCGCACCGCAGGTCGCCACATCGTCCGGCCGCAAGGCCGACATCGAATGCGCGATGGTGGTGATCGGCGCCGGCCCGGGCGGCTACACCGCCGCCTTCCGCAGCGCCGACCTCGGCCTCGATACCGTGCTGGTCGAACGTTACGCCAGCCTCGGCGGCGTCTGCCTCAACGTCGGCTGCATCCCGTCGAAGGCGCTGCTGCACGCCGCCGAGGTGATCGACCAGGCCGCGCACGCCAGCGACTACGGCGTGGATTTCGGCAAGCCCAGGATCAGCATCGACAAGCTGCGCGAGTACAAGGACAAGGTCGTCGGCCAGCTCACCAAGGGCCTGGCCGGCATGGCCAAGCAGCGCAAGGTGCGCGTGGTGCAGGGCACGGCGA
>CAMLJA010000064.1 GCA_946480065.1 uncultured Thermomonas sp.
CGCGCGCGCCTGGCCGCGCTCGAGGAAGGCTGCTGGATCGACCTGCGCGATCCGGCCGACGACAGCGTGGTGCGGCGGCGGCTGGCGTGGCTGAGCCCGCGCAGCGGGCAGGCGCTGGTGCTGAACCGGCGCGGGCTGCGGGCGGGCGAGGAGACGCTGGATTCGCTGGCGCGCAAGCTGGCCGACGGCCGCCTGGCGCTGCTGGAAGGCGACGAGCATCCGGCCGAACTGGCCTGGCGCGCCACCTTCGAGAACCTGGAACGCATCGCCGGCGACGCCGGGGAGGCCGCGCATGGGTAGGGAATCGCGGCGGATGCCGCGGCGCGCGGTGCCGGGCCTGGTCGAAGTCACCGACACCATGACCGGCGCGGTGGTCGGCCACGTGGGCAACGTCTCGGTCGGCGGCATGCTGCTGATCGCGCAGGCGCCGCTGGTCGAGGAAGGCCTGTACCAGTTCGCCTTCACCCTGCCCGACGAGCGCCGCCCGCTGGAAGTGGGCGCGCACGTCCTGTGGCTGGACGCGGCCGGCGCGCCCGGGCAGGCCTGGGCCGGCGTGCGCTTCCTGGGCCTTGCGCCCGAAAGCACCCGCCAACTGCGCGAGTGGATCGGCCACGGCAACGTCGACGCCTGAGCCGCGCGCACTGCGCCGCTCCGCCCGATGGGTCACAATCCAGGGCCCCCAACGCCGGATCGCGCCATGCCCCCCGCGAACCTCGCCACGCTGTATCCCGCCCACCTCGAGACCCTGCAGGCCCGCGCCGCCGAGGCGCTGCGACGCGGCGGCTTCGACCACCTGGTCGTGCCCAGCGGCACCCTGCACTACCACGCCTTCGACGACCGCGACTATCCGTACGCGGTGAACCCGCAGTTCAAGGCCTGGCTGCCGCTGACGCAGGCGCCGGGCAGCTGGCTGGTCGTCACCCCCGGCAAGCGCCCCAAGCTGGTCTTCCTGCAGCCGCACGACTACTGGCACGTGGTGCCGGCGACGCCCAGCGACTACTGGGTCGAGCATTTCGACGTCGAGGTGATCCGCACCGCGGAGGACGCCACGCGCCACCTGCCGTCCGATCCGGCCCGCTGCGCCATCCTTGGCGAACCGCAGAGCGCTCTGGGCGCCCACGCCCCCAACAACCCCGCGGCGGTGGTCCAGTACCTGGAATACCACCGCGCGTTCAAGACCCCCTACGAGATCGCGATGATGCGCCAGGCCAGCCGCATCGGCGTGCGCGCGCACCGCGCGGCCGAGCGCGCCTTCCGCGCCGGCGCCAGCGAGTTCGGCATCCATCTCGCCTACTGCCAGGCCGCGGGCCAGGACGCCAACGACCTGCCCTACGGCAACATCGTCGCGCTCAACGAACACGCCGCGGTGCTGCACTACACCCAGCGCGACCGCCTGCCGCCAGCACCGGTGCGCAGCTTCCTGATCGATGCCGGCGCCAGCTTCGGCGGCTACGCCAGCGACATCACCCGCACCTATTCGGCGGCCGACGACGAGTTCGCGGCGATGGTCCGCGCCGTCGATGCCGCGCAGCTCGAACTCTGCGACATGGTGCGCGCCGGCACCGACTACGCGCGCATCCACGTGCAGGCGCACCTGCTGCTGGCCGGCGTGCTGCGCGACTTCGGCGTCCTCAAGGTGTCGCCCGAAGAGGCGCTGGCCAGCGGCGTCAGCAGCGCGTTCTTCCCGCACGGCATCGGCCACGGCATCGGCCTGCAGGTCCACGACGTGGCCGGCTTCGCCGCCTCCGACGCCGGCGGCACGATCGCCAAGCCCGACGGCCATCCCTACCTGCGCCTGACCCGCACGCTGGCGCCCGGGATGGTGGTGACCATCGAGCCGGGCATCTACTTCATCGACATGCTGCTGGACGAACTGAAGGCGAAGGGCCAGGGCGATGCGGTGGACTGGGACCGCGTGGCTGCGTTCAAGCCCTACGGCGGCATCCGCATCGAAGACGATGTGGTGTGCACGGACGATGCGCCGCTCAACCTGACCCGCGAAGCCTTTGCGGGGTGATGCCATCCACCCCGGCGCCTGGCGCCGGGGCCGCCATCAACCGGCCATCAGCGCCTCAACCTCGTCCGCGCTGCGCTCCAGCGCGCCGGTCAGCACGCGGTGCCCGTCGCGGGTGACCAGCACGTCGTCCTCGATGCGAATGCCGATTCCGCGCCACTTCGCAGGCACCGTGGCATCGTCGGCGGGAATGTAGAGGCCGGGCTCGATCGTGAACACCATGCCCGGCTCGAGCAGGCGCGAGGCGCCGTCGATGCGGTATTCGCCGACGTCGTGCACGTCCAGGCCCAGCCAGTGCCCGGTCTTGTGGCGGTAGAAGCGCTTGTAGTCGCCATCGGCAACCGCCGCCTCCAGCGTGCCCTGCAACAGGCCGAGCGAGAGCAGGCCGTCGGACAGCGTGTGCACCGCGGCGTCGTGGCCGGCCTCGTACGGCACGCCGGGCCGCGCCTGCGCCAGCGCCGCGGCCTGCGCACGGCAGACCAGGTCGTGCAGCGCCCGCTGTTCACGGCTGAAGCGGCCACCGACCGGGAAGGTGCGGGTGATGTCGCTGGCGTAGCCGCGGTGTTCGGCACCGGCGTCGATCAGCACCAGCTCGCCGGCGCGCGCCTTCGCGGCGTTGGCGCGGTAGTGCAGGACGCAGGCATTGGCGCCGGCGCCGACGATGCTGGCATAGGCCGGCTCGGCGCCGTGGCGGCGGAACACGCGCTCCACCTCGGCCTGGAGCTCGTATTCGTGGATGCCGGGCCGGGCCGCGCGCATCGCCGCGCGGTGCGCCTCCACGCTGATGTCGGCGGCCTTCTGCATCAGCGCGATCTCGTCGGCCGACTTGAACAGGCGCATCTCGTCCAGCAGGTGGCCCAGCTCCAGGAATTCCTGCGGCGGCTGCGCGCCCTGCCGCGCCTGCGCGCGCACCCGGTTGAGCCAGCCGATCAGCTTGAGGTCGAACTCGGGGTCGCGGCCCAGGTGGTACTGGACGCGGCGGCGGCCTTCCAGCAGCCCGGGCAGGATGTCGTCGATGTCGGCGATGGGATAGGCGTCGTCCAGCCCCAGCGCGTCCACCGCGCCCTCGGGGCCCAGCCGCGGGCCGTCCCAGCCCTCGCGCTCGGGGTCGCGCTCGCGGCAGAACAGGATCGATTCGCCGTGGCGGCGGCCGGGCACCAGCACCAACACCGCTTCCGGCTCGTCGCAGCCGGTCAGGTACCAGAAATCGGAATCCTGGCGGTACGGATAGTGGGTGTCGCGGCTGCGGATGCGTTCCGGGGCCGCGGGCAGGACCAGGATCGCGCCGTCGCCGGCGGCCTGCATCAGCGCCTTGCGGCGGCGCGCCCGCGCCCGGCGCTCGGCGACCGACAGCGCCATGGCTCAGTGCAGCCGGTTGCGGAACCGCGGCCCCATCGCGCAGTCGGCGTGCAGCAGGAGCACCGCCATGCGCAGGTACTCCTCGATCTCGGTCAGCGACTCCTCGTCGTTGTCCGGGTCCACGTCGTCGATTCGCGCCGCGGCCAGGTTGGCCAGGTCGCCCAGGGCTTCCTCGTCCTCCGGCGACAGGGTCTTGTCGCCCACCGCCAGCCCAAAGCCGCCGAGGAAGGCGCGGCACCAGGCGAACATCGCGCCCGCGCGTTCGGCCACCTGGCCCTCGCCCGCGGCCGGCAGCAGGAGCTCGAAGCCGAAGCCGGGGTCGGAAAGCTGGGCCACCGTGGCGGTGCGCAAGCGGTCCAGCGGGTCGCCTTCGGCGGGTGCGGCCAGGCCCGGGTCGGCAATCACGTGGGCGGGCCAGTCGCGGGCGTCGGCGCCGCCGGCCGCCAGCCAGCCGCACAGGGCGCCGTGCAGTTCCGCGGGGGTGCTGGCCAGCGCCAGCCGCTGCGCCTCGGACGCGACCAGGTCCCAGTCGGGCAGCTCGTTGTCGCTCACGCGCGATGTCCTGGTCCGGGGGGCCGCAAGTGTAGCAATTACGCTTGTTGCGCTCGTGCGCTCCTGCCTACACTGGCGCGATGTCGCCCTCGACGCCCATGGCTCCGGCCCGCGCCGCCCCTCCGCGGCTGGGGGCACTGGCCGGAGCCGTGGTGCCCACCACCCACTCGCTGGCGCTGCTGGTCGCCCTGCTGGTGCTGGCGCTGGCGGCCCTGGCGCTGGCCGGGCACCGCCGCCGCGAACGCGAGCAGCGCGAGCACCTGGAGGCGCTGCGCGAACGCGAGGAGAAGCTGCGCCTGGCCCTGTGGGCGTCGAACGAGTTCTACTGGCAGTACGACCTGCAGCGCCGCGAACTGGAAAGCACGCGGATCGAGCCGGGCACCGACGGCGACCTGCAGGTCCGGGTGGACCTGGACCGCGACCACCGCATCCATCCCGACGACCTGGAACTGGTGCTGGGGCGGCTGCGCGCGTACGTGAAGGGCGAATCGTCGATGTTCCTGTCCGAACACCGCGTGCGCGGCCCCGCGGGCGACTGGCAATGGATGCGCGCGCGCGGCCGCGCCATCGCGCGGGACGAGGGCGGCCGGATCACCCGCATCGCCGGCACCGTCCGCAACGTGTCCGGCACCTGGCAGCAGGAGCGCGAGCGGCGCATCGCCACCGAGGTGATGCACAGCATGGCCGAGGCGGTGGTGGTGGTGGACGACGGCTTCCGGTTCGTCTCGGTCAACCCCGCGTTCAGCCGCGTCAGCGGATACGCCCCCGACGAGGTGCTGGGCCGCGATGCCGCGCTGCTCGACAGCGGGCAGCACGACGAGGCCTTCTACGGGCAGGCGCGCCGCGCGCTGCGCGAAGCCGGCGCCTGGTCGGGCGAGATGTGGCAAAAGCGCAAGGACGGCCGCGAGTTCCTGTGCGCGATCCAGGCCAACGCCATCCGCGAGCCGGGCACCCTGCGACGGCTGTACGTGCTGGTCGCCACCGACATCACCGACCGGCGGCGGATCGAGCAGGAACTGCGCTACCTGGCCAACTACGACAGCCTCACCAACCTGCCCAACCGCACGCTGCTGGCGGAGCGCCTGTCGCGGGCGATCGTGCGCGCGCGCCGGCAGGCCAGCCGGGTGGCCATCCTGTTCATGGACCTGGACCGGTTCAAGGACGTCAACGATTCGCTCGGGCACGCCACCGGCGACCGCATCCTGCGGATCGCGGCGCAGCGGCTGCAGCAGGCGGTGGGCGGCGTGCAGACGGTGGCGCGGATCGGCGGCGACGAATTCACCGTGGTGCTGGAGGACCTCTCGGACCCCGCCGAGGCGGACGCCTGCGCCCAGCGCGTGATCGAGGCGTTCGACGAGCCGCTGCTGATCGACGAGCGCCAGGAAATCGTGGTGTCCCCGTCCATCGGCATCAGCCTGTACCCGGACAACGCGCAGGTGCCCACCGACCTGCTGAAGCACGCCGACACCGCGATGTACCAGGCCAAGGCCGCGGGGCGCCGGACCTTCCTGCGCTACGCCGAGGCGATGGACGGGCAGTCGCGGCAGCGCGCCGGCATGGTGGCGGCCCTGCGCCGCGCGATCGAACGCAACGAACTGGGCCTGGTCTACCAGCCGCAGCTGGCGCTGGCCGACGGCCGCATCGTGCGGGTGGAGGCCCTGCTGCGCTGGCAGAGCCCACAGTACGGCGAGGTCCCGCCGGCGCAGTTCATCCCGCTGGCCGAGGAAAGCGGCCTGATCGTGCCGATCGGCGAATGGGTGCTGCGCCAGGCCTGCGCCACGCTGGCCGGCTGGAGTCGCGAGGGCCTGTCCGGGGTCGCGATGGGGGTCAACGTCTCGGCCGCCCAGCTGCTGCGCAGCGACCTGCCGGGCACGGTGCAACGCATCCTGGCGGAGACCGGCCTGCATGCGGACCAGCTGGAGCTCGAGCTCACCGAGAGCATGCTGATGGCCAATGCCGGGGTGGCCGCCGAGCGCCTGCAGACCTTCCGGTCGCTCGGGGTCTCGATCGCGGTGGACGACTTCGGCACCGGCTATTCCTCGCTGGCCTACCTGCGCCGGCTGCCGATCACCACCCTGAAGATCGACAAGGCCTTCATCGACGACCTCGGCGGACCCGGCGACGGCGAGGATGCCGCCATCACCACCACGGTGATCGCGATGGCGCACTCGCTGGGCCTGGCGGTGGTCGCCGAAGGCGTGGAAACCCCCCAGCAGCTGGCGTTCCTGCGCCAGCACCGCTGCGACATGGTCCAGGGCTACTGGCTGTCCCGGCCGCTGCCGGCGCCGGACTGCCTGGCCTTCCTGCGCGACTGGCCGGCGCGGGCGGCGCGCACCACCGGAAGCTGGCAGGCCCTGCCTTGACCCTGCGCCGCGGCAGCGCCCATGATGCCGCCATGGACGATCGCGACCTGGCCTCCGAACTGCGCCGCCTGCTCGCGCGCATCGACGCGCTGGGCGCCCAGATGCAGCGGCTGCAGGACGAGAACCGCAGCATGCGCCAGCAGTACGAGCAGATGGCGGCGGAGCGGTCCCAGCTGCTGGCCAAGCAGGAACAGGCGCGCACCCGGGTGGAGGCGATGATCAGCCGCCTGAAGTCGCTGGAGCAGCACACGTGAGCGCGCGCGAGCCCGGCAAGACCGAAACCGTCAGCGTCCGCATCCTGGACCGCGAATACACCGTGGGCGTGGACGAGGCCGAGCGCGCCAGCCTGGCCGCGGCGGCGCGCCTGCTGGACGCGCGCATGCGCGAGGTGCGCGGCGGCAACAAGATGGTTGCGCTGGACCGGCTGGCGGTGCTGGCCGCGCTCAACCTGGCGCACGAACTGCAGCAGCTGCGCGAGGCGCCGGCCGGCGGCGCGGGCGAGGCCGCGGAGCTGGTCGGGCAGGCCCACCGGCGGCTGGACGGGCTGCTCGGCCCCGACGCCTGAACCCGGGCCCGTCGCGCGCATCGGGCGGCATTGCCTTCACGCATGCCGCGCCTATACTGATCGCGTCCTCTGCCGTGAGCGACGGCGTGCGAAACATTCGCCTTGTCCCTTAACAACGACCACGGGGACGCAATGGCAGCCGGGAGTGCAGGTCCGCCCCGAGCGGGAAGCCCGATGGCCGCCACGCGTTCCCACTTGAACCCCGGGTTCAAGGTCGTTCCGCACGCATCGCCACGGCGGAGACATTCCCTTCCCGCGCGACCCGGCCCGCAGACCGAGTGAACTCGCTCCCCGACCGCGCCGCCCTGCGCCGCACCCTGCGCGAGCGCCGCCGCGCCCTGCCGCCCGCCGCCCGCATCGCCGGCGCCGAAGCCCTTGCCTCGCGCCTGCTTGGCCTCCCGGGCCTGCCCGCCACCGGCCACGTGGCCGGCTACTGGGCGATGGACGGCGAGATCGGCCTGCACGCCTGGCAACTGCGGCTGCCGCCCGGGCTGGTCTACTGCCTGCCGGTGCTGCACGGCGACGCGCTGCGCTTCGCGCCGTGGCGCCCCGGCGATCCGCTGTGTACGAACCGCTACGGCATTCCCGAACCCGACGTCTCGCCCGGCGCCGCGCTCGATCCGCGCGACATTGCCCTGGTGGTGATGCCCCTGGTGGGGTTCGACGCGCAGGGACGACGGCTTGGGATGGGCGGCGGCTGGTACGATCGCAGCTTCGCGTTCCGCCGGTCGCAACCGGCCCCGCCGCTGCTGGTGGGCGTCGGCTTCGACGAACAGCAGGCGGACGCGCTCGACCTCCAGGACTGGGACGTCGTCCCCGACCTGGTCTGTACCCCCACCCGCACCCTGCATCGCCCATGACCGCGCGCAAGAAGACCTGGCTGATGAAGTCCGAACCCACGGATTTCTCCATCGACGACCTGCAGCGGGTCGGCACCGAACCGTGGACCGGCGTGCGCAACTACCAGGCGCGCAATTTCATGCGACAGATGCAGGTGGGCGACACCGTGCTGTTCTACCACTCCAACTGCGAAGTGCCGGGCATCTACGGGATCGCCGAGGTCGCCAGCGCGCCCTATCCCGACCCCACCCAGTTCCAGCGCAAGTCGAAGTACTTCGACGAGAAGGCCACCCGCGAACAACCGCGCTGGGACCTGGTCGACGTCCGCTACGTGCGCCACCTCGCGCGGCCGCTGCCGCTGGAGGAGATCCGCGGCCACGCCGATGCGCTGGGCGAGGAATTCGCGCTGATCCGCAAGGGCTCGCGCCTGTCGGTGCTGCCGGTGACCGCCGCGCAGGCCAAGCTGCTGCTGTCCCTGGAGTGACCCCATGTCCGTGATGAAGAAGCTCGCCGCCGAGAAGGCCATCGACTACGTGGAGGACGGCATGGTGGTCGGCGTCGGCACCGGCTCCACCGTGGCGTTCTTCATCGACGCGCTGGCCGCCTGGAAGGACCGCATCGCCGGCGCGGTGTCCAGCTCGGAGCAGAGTACCGAACGCCTGCGCGCGCACGGGATCGAGGTGATCGACCTCAACGCGGCCGGGCCGCTGTCGCTGTACGTCGACGGCGCCGACGAGTGCGACCCGCACAAGCGCCTCATCAAGGGCGGCGGCGCCGCGCTGACCCGGGAGAAGATCATCGCCGAGGCCAGCGAACGCTTCGTCTGCATCATCGACCCCGGCAAGCGCGTGGACGTGCTCGGCAAGTTCCCGCTGCCGGTCGAGGTCATCCCGATGGCGCGCAGCCTGGTTGCCCGCGAGATCCTGCGCATGACCGGCGGCCAGCCGGTCTGGCGCGACGGCGTGGTGACCGACAACGGCAACGCCATCCTGGACGTGCACAACCTGTCGATCGTCGACCCGGTCGGGATGGAGCGCGACCTCAACCAGATCCCCGGCGTGGTCAGCGTGGGGCTGTTCGCGCGCCGCCCGGCGGACGTGGTGATCGTCGGCGGGGAGCCGCCGCTGGTGTTCTGACCCGCCGCGCTCCCACGCGGCGAGCGGCCAAGCCGACGGCCGATGGCTACTTCCACACGGCGCAAAAGAAAACCCCCGCAGCGTGCGCTGGGGGGTTTTCGATAAAGGCCTTGTTGATGCCCTGTTGCGGGGGCGTGCCTGCGGCCCAAAAGGCGACGGGCTGACCCCGAAGGATCAGCCCGTCTGATAAAGACCCTGGCGATGACCTGTTGCGGGTCGCGCTTCGCGCAAAGACAAAACCCCAGCTC
>CAMLJA010000065.1 GCA_946480065.1 uncultured Thermomonas sp.
AACCCGGCTTGACGTCGACCTTGTCGCCGAGGTTGCCGAGGTTGACGACTTTCTGCAGCAGGATCAGTTGCATGGGGTTGCTCCGTGCTCTAGGTGAGCATCATTCGTTAGCGGCGCCGGGGCGCCGCAACTGTGGCTGTCCGAATGGACGGTGGAAAGGATCAACCGGTGTGGTTGTCGGTGTACGGGATCAGGGCCAGGAAGCGCGCGCGCTTGACCGCGGTCGCCAGCTGGCGCTGGTACTTGGACTTGGTGCCGGTGATGCGGCTCGGCACGATCTTGCCGGTCTCGGTCAGGTTCTGGCGCAGGGTGTTGAGATCCTTGTAATCGATCTCCTTGACGCCCTCGGCGGTGAACTTGCAGAACTTGCGGCGGCGGAAGAACTTGGACATGTCTGTGTGCTCCTGGAGGGCGAGGGTCAGGCGGCTTCGGCGGCGTCGTCGGCAGTGCCGACCGCGCTGTCGCTTTCGTCGTCGCGGCGGCGGCGCTCGCCACGCTCGGGCTTGTCGCCCTTCTCGTCCTTGTTCTTCATGATCAGCGACTGCTCGGTCACCGCGTCGTCGCGGCGCATGACCAGGTGGCGCAGGACCGCGTCGTTGAAGCGGAAGCCGTCGACCAGCTCGTCCAGCACCGGCTGCTCGACCTCGATGTTCATCAGCACGTAGTGGGCCTTGACCAGGTTCTGGATCGGGTAGGCCAGCTGGCGGCGGCCCCAGTCCTCGAGGCGGTGGATCTTGCCGCCGCCGTTCTCGATGGCGCCCTTGTAGCGCTCGATCATGGCGGGGACCTGCTCGCTCTGGTCCGGGTGGACCAGGAACACGATTTCGTAGTGGCGCATTGCGTCTGTCCTCTTGGATGCCGGCGGCGGGATGCCGGCCGGTCAGCCCTCGGCCACCGCCACGGGGCGGCGCGTTCGGGCAAGGTCTCCCGCGGGCGGGAGCCGGCCATTATGGCAGATTCAAGGACTTACGGGCAATCCGGGCGGGGCCGGGTCAGGCGGCGCGGCCGGCGTCGGTGGTGAAGCTCTCGCCGCAGCCGCACTCGCCGGCCACGTTTGGGTTGCGGAACACGAACTGCTCGTTCAGGCCCTGCTTCACGAAGTCGATCTCGGTGCCGTCCACCTGGGCCAGGCTGGCGGCGTCCACCAGCACCTTCACGCCGTCCGCCTCGAACACCGCGTCGCCCGCCCCGGCCTCGCCGTGGGCCATCTCGATCCGGTAGCCCCAGCCCGAACAGCCGCTGCGGGACACCCCGAAGCGCAGGCCGGTGGCGGTGGGGTCGATCTCCAGGTAGCCGCGGACGCGGTCGGCGGCGGCGGGGGTGAGCGAAATGGCCATGGGCGGATTCTACCTTGGGTAAACTGCACGGCCTATCTCGATGCCGGAACGCAGGATTTCAAGCCCTATGACGACGATCTCCGTGGCCCAGGCACTGGCCGGGCACGTGCCGGAAGGCGGCCAGGTGTCCGTGCGCGGCTGGGTGCGCACCCGCCGCGACTCCAAGGCCGGGCTGAGCTTCGTCAACGTCAGCGACGGCTCCTGCTTCGCCCCGATCCAGGTGGTGGCCCCCGACACGCTGGCCAACTACGAGTCCGAGGTGAAGCACCTGACCACCGGCTGCGCGGTGATCGCCACCGGCACCCTGGTGAAGTCGCAGGGCCAGGGCCAGAGCTTCGAGGTGCAGGCCTCGGCCATTGAGGTCGTCGGCTGGGTCGAGGACCCGCTGACCTACCCGATGCAGCCCAAGCAGCATTCGCTGGAATACCTGCGCGAGTTCGCCCACCTGCGCCCGCGCACCAACCTGTTCGGCGCCGTCACCCGGATCCGCCACTGCCTGGCGCAGGCGGTGCACCGCTTCTTCCACGAGCGCGGCTTCTACTGGATCAGCACGCCGATCATCACCACGTCCGACGCCGAGGGCGCCGGGCAGATGTTCCGCGTCTCCACGCTGGACATGGCGAACCTGCCGCGCGACGGCAAGGGCAACGTGGACTTCAGCCGCGACTTCTTCGGCAAGGAAACCTTCCTCACCGTGTCCGGCCAGCTCAACGTGGAGGCCTACTGCCTCAGCCTGAGCAAGGTCTACACCTTCGGCCCCACCTTCCGCGCCGAGAACAGCAACACCACGCGCCACCTGGCCGAGTTCTGGATGATCGAGCCGGAGATCGCCTTCGCCGACCTCAACGACGACGCCAACCTGGCCGAGGACTTCCTCAAGTACCTGTTCAAGGCGGTGCTGGACGAGCGCGGCGACGACATGGCCTTCATCGCCGAGCGCGTGCAGAAGGATGCGGTCACCCGGCTCGAGGGCTTCATCAACGCGCCGTTCGAGCGGATCGACTACACCGACGCGGTCGCCCTGCTGCAGAACTCCGGCAGGAAGTTCGAGTTCCCGGTCGAGTGGGGCCTGGACCTGCAGACCGAGCACGAGCGCTGGCTGACCGAGGAGCACGTCGGGCGCCCGGTGGTGGTGATGAACTACCCCGAGCACATCAAGGCGTTCTACATGCGCCTGAACGACGACGGCAAGACGGTGGCGGCGATGGACGTGCTGGCGCCGGGCATCGGCGAGATCATCGGCGGCAGCCAGCGCGAGGAGCGCCTGGACGTGCTGGACGCGCGCATGGCGCAGTTCGGCCTGGACCCCGCCCACTACGGCTGGTACCGCGACTTCCGCCGCTACGGCACCGTGCCGCACGCCGGCTTCGGGCTGGGCTTCGAGCGGCTGGTGGTGTACGTCTGCGGCCTGGCCAACATCCGCGACGCGATCGCCTACCCGCGCGCGCCCGGCAGCGCGGAATTCTGAGCCCGCCATGGATGCCGACCTCGTCCTGTTCCTCGCCCTGTTCGCCTTCGCCATCGCGATCGCGGGCGCGACCGCGTTCGTGATCTTCTGGCCGCTGGCGCTGGTCCACATCCGCGACCGCCACCCGGAGATCACCGCGAAGCTCGGCCAGGGCGCCTTCCTCAAGCCGCAGGCGCTCTGGTGGCTGCTGCGCGGCGACTACCGCGCCGCCGGCGACCGCAACCTGTCCGGCCTGGCCACGCCGTCGAAGGTCTCGCTGCTGGTGATCCTGGGCGGCGTGGCGATGGGCGGCCTGCTCTGGATCCTCGGGCAGGCGCTGTCATGAGCGCGGCCCGCGACGGCTGGTGGCTGGCCACCCTGGGGCGCACCCTGGTCTGGGCGCGCCTGCGCGAGCGCGATGCCGGCACCGCCGAGGTGTTCGACAGCGACGGCAACACCCTGTCCTACGACAGCGTGGACACCGCCCGCGCCGCGCTGATGGACGCCGAGTTCGTGGAGTTCGACGGCCTGGACGAGCAGGACGCGCTGGCGCGGGGCTTCTCGCTCGGCGAGATCGCGCCGCCGGACGCGCAGGACGATGCCGCGCTGCGCGGGCGGATGGTGCAGTCGCTGGGGGCGCGCGCATGATCGACCTCGGGCTGGCCGGCAGGCACGCGCTGGTCTGCGGCGCCTCGGAAGGCATCGGCCGCGCCACCGCCGTCGCGATGGCCGATCTCGGCGCCACCGTCACCGTGCTGGCCCGGCGCCAGGACGCGCTGCGCGAGGTCGTCGCCAGCCTGCCGCACGCGCACGGGCAGGCCCACGGCCTGCTGGCCGTCGACCTGGCAGACGCAGACGTCCTCCGGGCCGCCGCCGACGCACTGGCGGCCCGCACGCCGGTGCACATCCTGGTCAACAACACCGGCGGCCCGCCCGGCGGGCCCGCGCACGCGGCGCCGGTCGAGGCCTACCTCGACGCCTTCCGCAAGCACCTGGTCGCCAACCAGACGCTGGTGCAGGCGCTGCTGCCCGGCATGCGCGCGGCGGGCTGGGGCCGCATCGTCAACGTCATCTCGACCTCGGTGTACGAGCCCATCCCCAACCTCGGCGTGTCCAACACCATCCGCGGCGCGGTGGCGAGCTGGGCGAAGACCCTCTCGCGCGAGCTGGGCGGCGATGGCATCACCGTGAACAACGTGCTGCCCGGCTATACCCGCACGCGCCGGCTGGAGCAGATCCTGGCCGACCGCAGCGCCGCCACCGGCAAGTCCGAGGACGAGGTGGCGCAGGCGATGCTGGCGACGGTCCCCGCCGGGCGTTTCGCCGACGCGGAGGAACCCGCGAACCTGATCGCCTTCCTGTGCAGCCCCGCCGCCGCCTACGTCAACGGCCAGTCGATCGCGGTGGACGGCGGCCGCATGCAGTCGATCTGAGCCGATGCCCGAGGGTCCCGAGATCCGCCGCGCCGCGGACCGCCTGGCCGCGGCCGTGGCCGGGCAACCGCTGCTGCGCGCGGAGTTCGCGTTCCCCGCGCTGAAGCGCTTCGAACGCACGCTGCCGGGCAGCCGCATCCTGTCGGTCACGCCCCGCGGCAAGGCGCTACTGACCGCGTTCGACAACGGCTGGACGCTGTATACCCACAACCAGCTCTATGGCGTCTGGCAGGTCGCCGGGCCGGGCGATCGCCCCGCCACCTCGCGCAGCCTGCGGGTCGCGCTGGAAACCCGGCGCGCGTCGATCCTGCTCTACTCCGCCTCGGACATCGAGCTCTGGCGCAGCGACGAGATCGAGGCCCATCCGTTCCTTCGCGGCCTCGGCCCCGACGTGCTGGACATGACACTGGACGCCGACACCGTGGCCGCGCGGCTGCAGTCGCCGGCGTTCCGCGGCCGTGCGCTGGGCGCGCTGCTGCTCGACCAGGGCTTCCTGGCCGGGATGGGCAACTACCTGCGCGCGGAAGTGCTGTTCGAGGCCGGGCTGCACCCCGCCCTGCGCCCGCGCGAGCTGGCGCCCGCGCGGACCGCGCGACTGGCCGAGGCGCTGCTGGCGATCCCGCGCCTGAGCTACGCCACCCGCGGCATCGAACCCACGCGCGGGATGCGCGCCGACTACCTGGCGCGCGAGGGCGAGGCGTTCCGCTTCCGCGTGTTCCAGCGCGACGGCCGGCCCTGCGAACGCTGCGCAACGGCGATCGCGCGCATCGCCAGCCAGTCGCGGCCGCTGTTCCTGTGCCCGCATTGCCAGCCTGCGCGCCCGCCGCAGTAAACTCGCGGGATGCACCGGTTCGGACACGTCATCGGCGCCCTCAGCGGCGATTCGACCAGCACCCGCTGGCAGCCGGTGTTCGACCCCGCCCATGCGCACCCGTACGCGGAGGTGGCGGCCGGGGACGCCGGCACCGTCGATGCCGCGGTGGCCGCGGCCGCCGCGGCGGCACCGGCCTGGGCGGCGCTGCGCCCCAGCGACCGCGCGCGCCACCTGGAGCGGCTGGCCGACGCGCTGGAGGCCCGCCTCGACGCCTTCGCCCGTGCCGAAGCCATCGACGCCGGCAAGCCGCTGGCACTCGCGCGCGACATCGAGATCCCGCGTGCCGTCTCCAACCTGCGCTTCTTCGCGCACGCGGCCACCCAGTTCGCCAGCGAGTCGCACCACGGCGAGGCCGGCCTGAACTACACCCTGCGCCTGCCGCTGGGCGTGGTCGGCTGCATCAGCCCGTGGAACCTGCCGCTGTACCTGTTCACCTGGAAGATCGCGCCGGCGCTGGCCGCGGGCAACGCGGTGGTCGCCAAGCCATCGGAGATCACGCCGGCCACCGCGACGCTGCTGGGCGAGCTGGCGCTGGAGGCCGGCCTGCCGCCCGGCGTGCTCAACATCGTCCACGGCCTCGGCCCGGACGTGGGCGAGCCGCTGGTACTTCATCCGCAGGTCAAGGCGGTCTCGTTCACCGGCAGCACCGCCGTGGGCCGTCGCATCGCCGGCATCGCCGGGCCGCTGCTGAAGAAGGTCTCGCTGGAGCTGGGCGGCAAGAACGCCACCGTGGTGTTCGCCGACAGCGACTGGCGCGCCCACCTCGACACCGTGGTGCGCAGCGCGTTCCAGAACAGCGGCCAGATCTGCCTGTGCGGCTCGCGGATACTGGTCGAACGGGCGATCTACGCCGACTTCCGCGACGCCCTGGTCGAACGCGCCCGCGCGCTGCGCCTGGGCAGCCCGCTGGACGACGGCGTGCAACTCGGTCCGATGGTCTCGCAGGCCCACTTCGACAAGGTTATGGCCGCCCTCGAACGCGCGCGCAGCGAAGGCGGCCGCGTGCTGTGCGGCGGCGCGGCGGTGGAGCGCGCCGGGTGGTTCATCGCGCCGACCGTCATCGAAGGCCTGGGCCCGGACTGCGCCACCAACCGCGAAGAGATCTTCGGCCCGGTGGCCACCCTGCAGGCCTTCGAATCCGACGATGACGCGCTGGCGCTGGCCAACGCCTCCGAGTACGGCCTGTCCGCCAGCGTGTGGACCCGCGACCTGGCCCGCGCGCACCGCTTCGGCGCGCAGCTGCGGGTGGGCATCGTGTGGATCAACAGCTGGATGATGCGCGACCTGCGCACGCCCTTCGGCGGCACCGGCGCCTCCGGCATCGGCCGCGAGGGCGGGCTGGAGGCGATGCGTTTCTTCACCGAAGCCCGCAACGTGGGGCTCGCCCTGTAACCCATGGATGGACCGACGGATGGACCGATGAGCCGACTCGACGACCTGCTGGACAACAACCGCGCCTGGGCCGACCGCGTCTCGCGCGAGGACCCCGGCTTCTTCCAGCGCCTGTCGCGGCAGCAGGCACCGAAATTCCTCTGGATCGGCTGCTCGGACTCGCGGGTGCCGGCGAACCAGGTGGTGGACCTGGCGCCGGGCGAAGTGTTCGTCCACCGCAACATCGCCAACGTGGTGGTGCACACCGACCTCAACTGCCTGTCGGTGATCCAGTTCGCGGTGGACGTGCTGAAGGTCGAGCACGTGCTGGTGGTGGGCCACTACGGTTGCGGCGGCGTGCACGCGGCGCTGCACGGCAGCCGCCTGGGCCTGGCCGACAACTGGGTGCGCCACGTCGGCGACGTCGCCGGCAAGCACCAGGACGTGCTGGACGAGATGGGCGATGCGGAACTGCAGCACGACCGCCTGTGCGAACTGAACGTACTGGAGCAGGTGGCGAACGTCTGCCAGACCAGCATCGTGGCCGACGCCTGGGGGCGCGGCCAGAAGCTGGCGGTGCACGGCTGGGTGTACACCCTGCGCGACGGCCGCGTGCACGACCTGGAGCTCAATGTGGCGGGCGCGGACGAGCTGTCGCCGCAGTACGCGGCGGCGCTGGCGCGGATCCGCGCCGACCGGGAGGACCGCTGATGGCCGCCGCCGGCATCATCGTCCCGGGCGCGCCCTCGCCGGTCGGCCATTACCCGCATGCGCGCCGCGTGGGCGACCTACTCTACGTCTCCGGCGCCGGCCCCCGCGACGCCGCCACCAACGCGGTGCCGGGCAACGTGCTGGACGCCGATGGCCGCGTGGTCGACCACGACATCGCCGCGCAGTGGCGCAGCGTGACCGGCAACGTGGAGCACGTGCTGGCCCACTGCGGGCTGGGCTGGGCGGACGTGGTGGACGTGACCGTGTTCCTGACCGACTACGACCGCGACTTCGCCGCCTACAACGCGCTGTGGGCGGAAAAATTCCCCACGGTCGCCGACGCGCCGTGCCGGACCACGATGGAGGTCAGCCGGCTGCCCGGCCCGATCCACATCGAGCTCAAGGTCATCGCCCAGTTCCCGCCAGGAGCCTGACATGCCGCTGCCCGGACCGCTGAACCTGCAGGCCTGGATCGACGAGCACCGACACTTGCTGCAGCCGCCGGTCGGCAACAAGTGCATCGTCGACGACGACTACATCGTGATGGTGGTGGGCGGCCCCAACGCGCGCACCGATTACCACTTCGAGGACGGCCCGGAGTGGTTCTACCAACTCGAGGGCGAGATGGTCCTGCGGGTGCAGGAGGACTACGACGGCGAGCGCGGCGCGGTGCGCGACATTCCCATCCGCGCCGGCGAGATGTTCTACCTGCCGCCCAGGGTGCCGCACTCGCCGCAGCGCATGCCGGGCAGCGTGGGCCTGGTGATCGAGCGCCGCCGGCTGGCGCACGAGGACGACGCCCTGATGTGGTTCTGCGTGGCCTGCAACCGCAAGCTCTACGCGGAATCCTTCCACCTGGTCGACATCGAACAGGACTTCTTCCGGGTGTTCGAGCGCTTCTACCGCGACGACGCCCTGCGCACCTGCCCCGACTGCGGCACGCTCAACCCGCGCCCCAGCCGCTACGAGATGGGCGCGGACTCGCAGGCCGACATCACGTGAGCGCGGGCATGCTCAAGATCGACACCCACGCCCACTACCTGCCGCGGGACTGGCCGGACCTTGCCGGCAAGTACGGTGACAACCGCTTCCCGGTGATCCACCACGGCGACGACGGCCGCCACCGGATCTACAAGGACGGCAAGTTCTTCCGCGAGATCTGGCCCAAGACCTGGGACCCCCAGATCCGCATCGACGACTACGCCGGCTTCGGCGTGCAGGTGCAGGTGCTGTCCACGGTGCCGGTGATGTTCAGCTACTGGGCCCGCGCCAGCCACGCGCTGGAACTGCACCGCGCGCTGAACGACCACCTGGCCGCCACCTGCCGCGACCAGCCGCGCCACTACGCCGGGATCGGCACGGTGCCGCTGCAGTCGCCCGCGCTGGCGGTGCGCGAGCTGGAGCGCTGCATGGACGAGTTGGGCCTGCAGGGCGTGCAGATCGGCAGCCACGTCGAGGACATGAACCTGGACGCGCCGGAGCTGTTCGAGTTCTTCCAGGCCGCCAGCGACCTGGGGGCGGCGATCCTGGTGCACCCGTGGGACATGATGGGCGCCGATTCGATGCCCAAGTATTGGCTGCCATGGCTGGTGGGCATGCCCGCCGAGCAGTCGCGCGCCGCCTGCTGCCTGGTGTTCGGCGGCGTACTGGAGCGGCTGCCGAAGCTGCGCGTCGCGCTGGCCCACGGCGGCGGCAGCTTCCCCTACACCATCGGCCGCATCGAGCACGGCTTCAACATGCGCCCGGACCTGGT
>CAMLJA010000066.1 GCA_946480065.1 uncultured Thermomonas sp.
TCCAGCCCGGGGTTGTGGCCGACCAGCAGCAGCCGCTCGGCGTCGCGGTTCGCGTCCGCCAGCGCCGCCAGGGTGCCGGCGCTGGCTTCGTAGATGGACGGCTCCAAGGTGGGTGCCGGGGCGCCGATCGCGCCCAGCGCCTCCAGCGTCTCGCGGGTGCGGCGCGCGGGCGAGCACAGCACGCGGTCGGGCCGCAGCCCGTGTTCGCGCAGCCAGTCGCCGGCGGCGCGGGCCTCCTCGCGCCCGGTGGCCGACAGCGGCCGGTCCGGGTCGTCCTGCCCCGGGGCGGCGGCGTCGGCGTGGGCGTGGCGGAGCAGGATCAGTTCGCGCATTCGTCGTCCTTGCGCTTGCGCGCGGTCAGGCCTTGTCGAGCCAGCGTAGCAGGGGTTGCCAGTCGGCCTGGTGTTCGCGCACCTGGGCCGAGTGGTAGTCGAACAGGCTCTTGCCCAGGCCGGTGAGCACCACGTAGGCCTGGCTGTCGCGCAGCTGCGCGACCAGCGGGAACGGCCACCCGCGCAGCAGTTCCAGCGCCTCCCGGGTGGCATTGGTGTTCGGCTTCAGGCGGTTGCCGACCAGCCCCACCCGCAGCTTGCCCTTGCGCACGCGCGGGTGGCGGCCCACCGACTCCAGGAAGCGCACGCTGGCCTCGATGTCGAGCGCCGACGGCTGGATGGGAACCACCAGCGCGTCGGCCTGGTCCAGGAACGGCGCCAGTTCGTGTTCCATCGCGCCGGCCGCGGCGTCCACCACCACCCGCTGGGCGTCGGCCGGCACGTGGCCGCGCCAGGACTTGCGGGTGCCGTCCACCGGCAGCACGGCGCTGGCCATGCCGGCGCGGCGCTCGCACCAATGGGTGGCGGATCCCTGCGGATCGGCGTCCACCAGCACCGTGCGCAGCCCGGCGACCGCGCCCTGCGCGGCCAGGTGGGTGGCGACCGTGGTCTTGCCCACGCCGCCCTTGGAACAGGCCACCAGCCACATCTTCATGCGCGCGCTCCGCTGCCGACGTGGGCCAAGCCTACACGCCCGCGCCCCGGCGCGGCGTCACGCCGCCGTCAGCCGGGCCAGCGCTCGGCCACGTGCAGGCGCAGCCGCTCCGCGGCGGTGGCCACGCCGGCCGACAGCGGCAGCACGCCGGTCCAGTCCCCGGCGCGGCCGGCGGCCTCGAGCTGCGCCGCCGCCTCGGCCAGTTCGCCGGCGCCGACGATCCGCGCGGCGCCCTTGATCTTGTGGGCCTGGCGGGTCAGGTCGTGCAGGTCGCCGGCGGCGCGTCGCGCCTCCAGCTGCGCCAGGTCGTCCGCCACGCTGGCCAGGAAATCGTCCAGCAGCGCGCGCGCCTCGGCGTCGTCGCCGCCGGTGAGTTCGTCCAGCACCGCCGGGTCGAGCGCGGGCGGGTGCACCAGCTGCGGCAGCGGCGCCGCACCGACCGCGGCCAGCGCGTTGTTGGCGGCCTGGATGGCCGCGCCCTCGCCGGCCGCGACCGGCTCCGCCGCGGCGGTATGCGGCAGCCAGCGCTGCAGGCAGGCGCCCAGGGTCTGCACGCCGACCGGCTTGGCCATGTAGTCGTCCATGCCCGCGGCCAGGCAACGCTCCGCCTCGCCCTTGAGCGCCGAGGCGGTGAGCGCCACCACCGGGGTGCGCGCCAGCCCGCGGCGGGCCTCTTCGTCGCGGATCGCGCGCGCCAGCTGGTAGCCGTCCATGTGCGGCATGTGCACGTCGCTCAGCACCAGCGCATAGCGGCCGCCGCGCCAGCGCTCCAGGCCCTCGCGCCCGTCCTCCGCGGTTTCGGAGGCGTAGCCGGCCAGCGCCAGCTGGCGCTGGATCACCTGGCGGTTGGTCGGGTGGTCGTCCACCAGCAGCACCAGGCTGCGCTCGCGCGCGGCCTCCTCCACCCCGGGCAGCCGCCGCGGGGTGAAGCCGGGCACCGCCCGTCCCGGCGCGCCCGCGGCCGGCAGTTCCGCCGCCGGCGCGCGCGCCAGCCGGATCCGCAGGCGCATGGTGGTGCCGACGCCGGGCACCGATTCCATCTCCACGTCGCCGCCCATCAGCTCGGCCAGGCGGCGGCTGATCGCCAGCCCCAGGCCGGTGCCGCCGAAGCGCCGGGTGGTGTCCGCCTCGGCCTGCGAGAAGGGCTGGAACAGCCGCGCCTGCGCCTGGTCGCTCACGCCGATGCCGGTGTCGGTGACCCGGAACACCAGCTCGTCGCTGCCCAGCGCGCCGTCGCCGGGGTCGTGCCGGCGCAGCTCCAGCGCCGCCTGCACCGCCCCGTGGTCGGTGAACTTGATCGCGTTGGACAGGAAGTTGCCGATCACCTGGCGCACCCGCACCGGGTCGGCGTAGTGCGCCGGCGCCACCCGCGGATCGACCTCGCAGTGCAGCGACAGCCCCTTGCTGGACGCCGAGCCCGCGTAGCTGGCCACCACGCTGCGCAGCAGCTCCGCCAGCGAGGTGGGCACCGGCTCGATTTCCAGCCGGCCCGCCTCGATCTTCGAGAAGTCGAGGATGTCGCCGATGATCCGCAGCAGGGTCTCGGCGGATGCCTGCACCACGTTCAGGGCGCGCCGCTGCTCGGCATCCAGCGTGGTGTGCGAGAGCACCTCGATCATGCCGGTGACGCCGATCATGGGGGTGCGGATCTCGTGGCTCATCGCCGCCAGGAACGCGCTCTTGGCGTGGTTGGCCTCGCGCGCGCGCGCCTCGCTGTCGCGCAGCGCGCGCTCCAGCCGCTTGAGCGCGGTCAGGTCGGTGGCCACCGCCAGCAGGCCCACCATCGCGCCGGTGTCGTCGCGCATCGCCGACAGCGCCAGCAGCACCGGCAGGGTGCGACCGCGCTGGTGGCGC
This sequence comes from uncultured Thermomonas sp., assembly GCA_946480065.1. The sequence goes on from CAMLJA010000066.1 coordinate 2,842, forward strand.
AGCACGAACTCGCGCGGCGGCTCGCGGTGCTGGGCCAGCGCGCGCAGCGCGGTCCAGTCCGCGGCCACCGGCTGCGCGTAGGCCTCGCTCAGCGAGCGCGCCAGCGCGCGCACGGCATCGGGGTCCAGCACCGCGTCCAGCTTCTCGCGCCCCAGCAGCGAACCCACCGGCCAGCCCAGCAGCTGCTCGGCGAACGGGTTCACCTGCGAGAAGGTGCCGTCCTCGTCCACCGCGAAGATCGCCACCTGCGCGGCCTCCAGCAGCAGCCGCTGGAAGTGCTCGCGGCGTTCCAGCGCCTCGCGCACGCGGTCGTTGCTGACCAGCTGGTCGGTCAGCTGGGTCTCGATCCGCTGCACGTGCGCGCGCATCCGCAGGAAGCTGCCCATCACCTCGCCCAGCTCGCCGCTGGGCCGGTAGCGGGGTTCGGCGGTGTAGTCGTGCGCGGCCATCCGCCGCGACAGCTCGGTCAGCGCCTCCACCCCGCGGTAGCCGTTGCGCAGGATCCGCCGCCCCAGCACCACCACCACCGCGAAGCACAGCAGCGACAGCAGCAGGCGCGCGCGGCTGGTCCACTTGCTGCGCGCGATCTCGGCCTGCACCAGCGCGTCCGCGCGCTGCTGGGCATGGTCGGCGATCAGCTGCAGGCGCTCGGTCAGCGGGTCCACCGCCGGGTACATGGCGCGGTCCGCGAAGCGGCCGAGGGCGCGGATGTCGCGGGCGCGCAGGATCGCGCGCAGGTCGGCCACCGCCTCGTCGGCCTGCACCCGCGCCTGCAGCGCCTGCGCCAGCAGCGCGTCGTCGCCGCCGCCCAGGCGCTCGGCCTGCAGGGTCTTCCATTCGGCCTCGGCGGTGGCGCTGGCGCGGTCCAGCACCGCCAGCCCCTCGTCCCAGTCGATCAGGTAGTTGCGCACCCGGAAGGTGGTGTCGACCACGTCGCGGCCGTAGGCGTCGGACAGCCGGCGGATGCCGCGCATGCCGGACAGCATGTCGTCGCGCATCCGCACCAGCGACTGCTGGCCGTAGTACTGGCCGACCTCGTCCAGCCCCAGCACCAGCACGCCGGTGACCAGGAACAGCCCGAACAGGCCCAGCAGCTGCTGGCGGATGCCGGCCTTCGACGGATCGAAGCGCATCGCGCCGTCAGTGGCCGGGGCGCCGCCAGCGGTTGACCACCGCCTGCAGCTCGCTGCCCGGCACCGGCCGCCCGATCAGGTAGCCCTGGGCGATGTCGCAGCCGAGCTCGGCCAGCATCTGCCAGTCCTCCACGCCCTCCACGCCCTCGGCCACGGTGGTCAGCCCCAGCTTGCGGGCCAGGTCCAGGCTGGCCTCCACCACCGCGCGCTTGCGGGGCTGGGCGTGCGCCTCGAACACGAAACCCTGGTCGATCTTGAGCTCGGTGAACGGGATCTGCGACAGCTGGGCCAGCGAGGAATAGCCGGTGCCGAAGTCGTCGATCGACAGCCCGAAGCCCTTCAGCCGCAGGCGCGCCAGCAGGCCCAGCCCGCGGGCCGCGTCCGACATCACCGAGCTCTCGGTGATCTCCAGGATCACTTCCTCGGGGTCGATGTCGTGGCCTTCCACGATGGCCTGGTAGCGGTCGGCGGCCGACGGGTCCGCCAGCGAGATGGCGGACACGTTGACCGAGATCTTCAGGCGCGCGCCGCCGTGGTCCCAGCGCTGCTTCCAGCGGCAGGCCTCGTCCAGCATGCGGTCGGTCAGCGCGTTGGCCAGGCCCTCGCGCTCCAGCACCGGCACGAACAGGTGCGGCCGCACCACGCTGCCGTCCGGGCGCTCCCAGCGCGCCAGCGCCTCCACCCCGATCACCTTGCCGTTGGCGAACTCCACCTGCGGCTGGAACCAGGCCACGATCTCGCCGTCGCGAAGCGCCGCCGCGATGGCCTCGAACTCCACCTCGCCGGCGCCGTCGTCCGGCTGCTCGCCGGCGTGGTCGTCGAAGCGCGCCAGCACGCTCTCCAGCTTGTCGCGGGTCAGCGGCTTCTCCACGCTGCCCAGCACCCGCAGGCCGTAGGCGCGGGCCATGTTCTGCACGGTGTTGAGCAGCGCCGGGTCCAGCGCGCTGACCACCACCACCGCGCGCGCCAGCCGCTCCTGGGCGATGTGGCCGATGCACTCGATGCCGTCCATGCCGGGCATGTCCAGGTCCACCAGGACCACGTCGGGCGCCGCCGCCTGCCGCCGCAGCAGCTCCAGCGCGTGCAGCCCGTCGGCGCCCTCCAGCACCTTCTGGATCCCCAGCTCCGCGAGCAGGCGCAGCGCGATCCGGCGCTGGAAGCCGTGGTCCTCGACCACCATCACCTGCAGTTCCGCCCAGCCCATGCGAATCCCCCCAGACGACGCAGGCTTCGGGACACCAAGCCTACCCCAGCCGGGGCGCCGGCGCGCATCCCCCGCCGGGCCCGGCCCGGCGGAGGCATGTGGCGCTACTGGGCGGCGCCGATCTGGCTGCCCAGGAACGCCTCGAGCTGGCGGTAGAACTCGATTTTGTGGGCCTGCACGTAGAAGCCGTGCCCCTCGCCCTCGACGGCCATCCACTGCGGCTTGTTGCCGGCCCGTTCCAGCGCCTTCCGCATCGCCTGGGCCTGGCCGAACGGCGTGCGCTCGTCTTCCTCGCCGTGCGCCAGGAACACCGGGACGCGGATGTCAGCCGCCCGCGACAGCGGCGAGTTGGCCAGCATTTCGTCGTCGTCCCGGCCGACCACGCGCGCGATGTAGGCGCGGCCGCGGAAACTGCGCGAGGTGTCGCTCTTCTCGGCCATGGCGCGCAGGTCGTACAGCCCCGACAGGCCCGCCGCGCAGTGCACCAGGTCGGGCGCGGTGGCCGCCAGCATCAACGCCGAGTAGCCGCCGAAGCTGGCGCCGTACACGCAGATCCGCCGCGGGTCGGCGTAGCCCTTGGCCACCGCCCAGCGCATGCCGTCCACCAGGTCCTGCTGGATGCGCTTGCCCCATTGCTGGTAGCCGGCCTCCTGGAACGAATAGCCGCGGCCGGACGAGCCGCGGTAGTTCACCTGCAGCACCAGGTAGCCGCGCGAGGCCAGGAACTGCGCGTCGGAATCGAATCCCCAGTCGTCGGACACGTAGTGGGGCCCGCCGTGCGGCACCAGCACCATCGGCAGCGACTTCAGCTCGGTGACGCCCTTGGGGACGGTGACGTAGGCGTCCAGCTCCAGGCCGTCGCTCGCCTTGAAGCGGACATAGTGGCGGCTGCCCATCAGCCCCGGGTCGATCGCCGCATTGCGCTGCAGCAGGCGGGCCAGGGTGTCGGTCTTGCGGTTCATCACCGCCCACTCGCCGGGGTTGCGGTCGCTGGAGATGTAGATCAGCGAGACCTTGCCGTCCGCGCTGTGGTCCACGAACGAGACGTGCTGGCCGGGGAAGCCGCCGCGCAGTTCGTTGTAGAGCTTGGCGTCCGGCGACGACGGGTCGAGCAGCTGCACCTTCGGCTGGTCGCCCTTGAACTCGACCGCCAGCGGCTGCAGCCGGCTGTCCCAGATGATCTTGCCGACGTCGTTGAACGGATCCGACGCCAGCACCTCGCGATGGCCCAGGTCGAGGTCGGCCTTGACCAGCGCCGCGGGCCCGCCGCCCACCGCGTAGCGCCCGAACACGTGCTTGCCGTCGGCCGACAGCCCCACCGGCACGAACACCCCGCCGATGTTTTCGCCCGCGATCTTCCGCCAGTTCTCGCCCTGCGCGTCCGCCACGTAGAGCAGCTGGAGCTCGTTCTTGTCGGCGCCGTAGGCGTACCGCGGCACGCCGGCCGGATCCATGACGAAGGTGAGGTTCTGGTCGCCGCCGACGTCGGCCACCAGGCGGCTGCGGCCGCTGGTGGCATCCACCTCGTACAGCTGGGAGCGGCCGATCGCGCTCTCGGTGGTGGTGCGCGTCATGTAGAACTTGCCGTTGGGCTTGGCCGGCAGCCCGGCGAAATTCCCGTGGCCGGGCGGCAGGCCCATGCTCAGGGTGGATTCCTTCCAGCCGTAGATGTACGTGTGGTGCTTGCCGTCGTAGTCCATGGCGATGATCTCGCCCTGGTCGTACGGCTGCTCCAGCGCGCCGTGCTTGCCGCCCTTGACGTACACCAGCCGGGTATCGCTGACCCAGTGGACCTCCAGCGGCAGTTCGTACCGGGGCAGCTTCATGAACACCGTCTGCGACATGTCCGACAGCCGGTACACCATGATGCCGTGGTACTCGTCGCCGAGGTCGGCCGTCACCGCCACGTAGGTGCCTTCGCTGGAGATCCTCGGATCGTCGAAGGTTTGCTGGGCGGCGAAGCTTTCCAGCGGGACGTCGGCGCCCGCGGCGGCGGCCCTGGAGGGCAGCAGGGCTGCCAGGCCCAGCGCGACTGCACCGATCAATATTCCTGCACGCATGTTTCAGTCCCCATTTTTTCGGTCACGGATCGACCGCCGGGGTCGCCGCTCGGCGCTCCCGCGTGGTCTTCTTTTCGATGGCCCCGGGGCGATGCTAGCGCGAAGCGCGCGCGATGACGACCCGTCCACGGCCCAGCGGCCGCGCGCGCCGGGCCGCCGCGCGCGGCCTGCTAAAATGGCGCGCTTTGCCCAGCGCCGCGGCCCGCGGCGTTTTCCGACGCCCGGACCCCCTTCATGACCAGTACCGCCGAACTCTCGTCGCCGGCTTCCGCCGGCACGTCCCTGACCCACGGGGTCGTCGACCCGGACTACACGCTGGACGACAAGTACCGGCGCACGCAGGGCCGGATCTACCTGTCCGGCGTGCAGGCGCTGGTGCGGCTGCCGCTGGTGCAGCGGCTGCGCGACCAGCGCGCGGGGCTGGACACCGCGGGCTTCGTGTCCGGCTACCGCGGCAGCCCGCTGGGCGGGTTCGACCTGGAGCTGTGGCGCGCGAAGAAGTACCTCGAGGAAGCAGGGGTGAAGTTCACCCCGGGCCTCAACGAGGACCTGGGCGCCACCATGGTGTGGGGCACCCAGCAGGCCGGCCTGTTCGCGGGCGCCAGGCACGACGGCGTGTTCGGCATGTGGTACGGCAAGGGCCCGGGCGTGGACCGCTGCGGCGACGTGTTCAAGCACGCCAACGCCGCCGGCACCTCCAGGCACGGCGGCGTGCTGGCGCTGGCGGCCGACGACCACGCCTGCCGCAGCTCGACGCTGCCGCACGGCAGCGAGGACGAGTTCGTCAGCGCGATGATGCCGGTGCTCAACCCGGCCGGCGTGCAGGACATCCTGGACATGGGCGTGCTGGGCTGGGCGATGAGCCGTTACACCGGCCGCTGGGTGGGCTTCAAGACCATCGCCGAGACGGTGGAATCCTCGGCCTCGGTGCAGGTGGATCCGTTCGCGCTGGAGATCGTGCTGCCGGGCGACGACGACTTCGAGCTGCCCGCCGGCGGCCTCAACATCCGCTGGCCCGACCCGCCGATGGAGCAGGAGATGCGCCTGCACCGCTACGCGGTGAAGGCCGCGCAGGCGTTCGCGCGTGCCAACCGCATCGACCGCCTGGTGATGGACGCGCCGGACGCGCGGCTGGGCATCGTGACCACCGGCAAGAGCTACCTGGACGTGCTGCAGGCGCTGGACTACCTGGGCCTGGACGAAGCCGCCTGCCGCGACGTCGGCATCCGCGTCTACAAGGTCGGCATGACCTGGCCGCTGGAGCCGGTCGGGATCGAGCGCTTCGCGCGCGGGCTGCGGGACATCGTGGTGGTGGAGGAGAAGCGCGCCTTCATCGAGCGCCAGATGAAGGAGCAGTTCTACAACTGGCCCGACGCCTGGGGCGCGCGGCCGTCCATCGTCGGCAAGTACGACGAGGCCGGCGAGTGGATCCTGCCGTCCACCGGCGAACTGACCCCGGCCACCATCGCCGGCGTGATCGGCCGCCGCATGCTGCGGCTGGGGCTGGTGGATGGCGCCGCGGCCGATCGCATCGGCCAGGTGCTGCAGTGGATGGCGCAGAAGGAGGGCGAACTGGCGCTGCCGCGCGCCAACTTCCCGCGCGTGCCGCACTACTGCTCCGGCTGCC
>CAMLJA010000067.1 GCA_946480065.1 uncultured Thermomonas sp.
GTCGCCCAGTGCGGCACCAGGTTGGAGTTGGCGATCAGCACCCGCGGCGCGTCGGCGTGGGTGGGGAACACGCCCACCGGCTTGCCGGACTGCACCAGCAGGGTCTCGTCGTCGCCCAGCGTCTTCAGGGTTTCGAGGATCCTGTCGTAGCAGTCCCAGTCGCGCGCGGCGCGGCCGATGCCGCCGTACACCACCAGGTCCTCGGGTCGCTCCGCCACTTCCGCATCCAGGTTGTTCTGCAGCATGCGGAACGGCGCCTCGGTCAGCCAGCTCCTGCAGGTGAGCTGGTTGCCGCGCGGGGCGCGAATGCGGCGGGAGGGATCGTGGCGGCTGGACATCGGGCGGCTCCTGGAACGAAGCGGCGATTATCGCACCGCCGCCGCGGTCGCCTGTTCGCGCCCGCTATCATTGCACCCATGCCTTTCCCGATCCGCGCCGCCCTGCTGGCGCTACTGCTGCTGGCGGGCTGCGCCACGCCCGGCCGCCCCCCGCTTCCCGCCTCCGTGCTGCTGGTCTCGGTGGATGGCCTGCGCCCGGCGGACGTCACCGCCAACGGCATGCCCGCGCTGCATGCGCTGGGCCAGGCCGGCGTGCGCGCCGAGGGCATGCGCCCGTCGTATCCGTCGCTGACCTTCCCGAACCACTACGCGCTGGTCACCGGGCTGCGGCCCGACCACAGCGGCATCGTCCACAACAGCATGCGCGATGCGGCGCTGGGCACCTTCCGAACTTCGCGCACGGAGGCCGTGCGCACGGCCGGCTGGTGGGGCGGCACGCCGGTGTGGGTGAGCGCCGAGCGCGCGGGCCTGCGCACCGCCACGATGTTCTGGCCGGGCAGCGAGGCCGGGATCGCCGGCATCCATCCCGGGCAGTGGCGCGCGTACCGGGAAGGCACCCGCGCCGCCGACAGCGTGGCCCAGGTGCTGGCGTGGCTGGACGCGCCGCGACGCGCGCGCCCGCGCTTCGTCACCCTGTACCTGGACCAGGTGGACGAGGCCAGCCACGACCACGGGCCCGGCTCGCCGCAGGCCGACGCCGCGCGCCGCGAGGTGGACGCCGCCATCGCGGCGCTGCTGCGCGGGCTGCGCGCGCGCGGGCTGGCGGGCCGCACCAACCTGCTGGTGGTGTCCGACCACGGCTTCGAGACCGTGCCGCCCGGCCACGCGCTGCCGACCACCGACCTCGCGCCCGCCGACGTGGCCGACGCCATCAGCGACGGCCAGGTGATCGGCTTCGCCCCCCGTCCCCGGCGCGCCGTGCAGGCCGAACGCCTGCTGCTGGGCCGCCACGAGCATTACGCATGCTGGCGCAAGGGCGAGCTGCCGGCGCGCTGGCACTACGGCACCCATCCGCGCGTCCCCGCCATCGTCTGCCAGATGGACCCGGGCTGGGACGCGGTGTGGCCAGCGTCGTACGCACGGCGCGCGCAGGTGACCCGCGGCTCGCACGGCTACGACCCCGACCTGCCGGCGATGCGCGCCACCTTCATCGCCAGCGGCCCCGCGTTCCGAGCCGGCGTGGTGCTGCCCGCGTTCGACAACGTGGACGTCTACCCGCTGCTGATGCGCCTGCTGGCGCTGCCGCCGGAACCGAACGACGGCGACATCGCGCCGCTGCTGCCGGCGCTGCGGGAGGCGCGATGATCACCTGCCGCCGCGTGGACAGCCCGGTGGGCCCGCTGATGCTGGCGGCGGACGACGACGGCCTGCGCCACGTGGAGTTCCGCGACAACCGCCATCCGGCCGACCGCAGCGACTGGCACGGCGGCCCGCACCCGGTGCTGGACGCCGCCGAAGCGCAGCTGGCCGAGTACTTCGCGGGCGCGCGCCGCGCGTTTGAGCTGCCGCTGGCGCCGCGCGGCACCGGCTTCCAGCGCCAGGTCTGGCAGGCGCTGGCCGCGATCCCCTACGGCAGCACCGTGAGCTACGCCGAACTGGCGCAGCGGATCGGCAGCCCCGACGCCGTGCGCGCGGTGGGCGCCGCCAACGGCCGCAACCCGCTGCCCATCGTCCTGCCCTGCCACCGCGTGATCGGCGCCGACGGCGCCCTGGTCGGCTTCGGCGGCGGCCTGCCCACCAAGGCCTTCCTGCTGCGCCTGGAAGGCGCCCTGCCGGCGCAGGGCGGGTTGTTCTAGCTAGCCCAGCAGCGTCCCCATCGCTTGGCGGAAGCGCGCGGCGATGGCGTCGCGATGACGGTGGCGGCCGTCCTCGACCACGCGCGTGCCGGCGACCTCGACGTCGCGGACCAGCGGGACGTTGCCGCTGAAGAGCCAGCGGTCGGCGACGTCGGCGGCGGTGGCGGCGGCCAGGACCGGGGCGTCGGTGTCCAGCACGATGCGGTCGACGGCGTCGAAGCCGGTGCCGTGGGGGGCGCTTTCCAGCGCGCCGCGCAGCAGGGTGGCGCCCACGCTGGGGAGGTCCGGGGTGGCGGCGATGTTGCGGCGGCGGGCGCGCAGGCGCTGGCCGTATTCCAGCCAGCGAAGTTCCTCCACCGGCGAGGTGGACACGTGCGAGTCGGAGCCGATGCCCCAGCGGCCGCCGGCGTCCAGGTAGCCGCGCAGCGGGAACAGGCCGTCGCCCAGGTTGGCCTCGGTGGTGGGGCAAATGGCGACCGTGGCGCCGCTGCGGGCGATGCCGCGCACTTCGTCATCATCGAGGTGGGTGGCGTGGACCAGGGTCCAGCGCGCGTCCACCGCGGCGTTGTCCAGTAGCCACCGCACCGGGCGCGCGCCGCGCCGGGCCACGCATTCGTCCACCTCGGCCACCTGTTCGGCGATGTGCACGTGGATGCGGGCATCGGCCGGCAGCGCGGCCAGCACCTCGCGCATGGCGTCGGGCGGCACCGCGCGCAGGCTGTGCAGGGCGCAGCCCACGCGCAGGGTGTCGCTTTCGCCGGCGCGCAGGTCCTGCAGCAGGCGCAGGTAGCCGTCGACGTCGTGGCCGAAGCGGCGCTGGCGCGGCGACAGCGGGCGGCCGTCGAAGCCGCCGGCCATGTAAAGCACCGGCAGCAGGGTCAGCCGGATGCCGGCCTCGTCCGCCGCCGCGGCCAGCGCGTCGGACATCGCGGTGGCCGGCGCGTGCGGGGCGCCGTCGGGCGCGTGGTGCAGGTAGTGGAATTCGCAGACCGTGGTGTAGCCGGCCTCCAGCAGTTCCACGTACAGCTGCGCGGCCACCGCCCGCAGCAGCCCGGGCGTGAACCGCGCCGCCATGGCGTACATGGTTTCGCGCCAGGTCCAGAACGAGTCGGCGGGATCGCCCTGGCGCTCGGCCAGCCCGGCCATGGCGCGCTGGAACGCATGCGAGTGCAGGTTGGACAGGCCCGGCAGCGACCAGCCGCGCGGCGTGCGTTCCGGGACGGGGGACGGGTGCATGCGCGCATTCTGCCGGAGCGTCCGGGGACGCGCATGCGAGAATGACCGGATGGCGCCGCACCACGATCCCGAAGCCGGCTTGGACGGCCTGCTCTCGCCGCTGCTCTGGAAACGCCGCGCCGCGCTGTGGGGCGGCGCGGTGCTGGTGGCGCTTGCGGCCATCCTGTTCGCGCGCGCCGGCGACCTGGCGTTCCGGCTGTTCTCGCGCGCCACCGCGGTATCGCCGTGGTGGGCGCTGGCGATCACCCCGGCGATGTTCGCGCTGCTGGCCTGGATCACCGGCCGCGGCCTGTCGGCCACCCGCGGCAGCGGCATCCCGCAGGTGATCGCCGGGCTGCGGATGGACGAGACCGAGCGCCAGCGGCACCTGTCGCTGAAGGTCGCCGCGGCCAAGATGGCGCTGACCGTGGCCGGGCTGCTGGGCGGGGCGTCGATCGGGCGCGAGGGGCCCACCGTGCACGTGGGCGCCGGCATCATGCAGGCACTGGGCCGCTGGCTGGGCTTTCGCGACGACTACCAGGCCCGCCGCTTCCTGCTGGCCGGCGGCGCGGCCGGCATCGCGGCGGCGTTCAACACCCCGCTGGCGGGCGTGGTGTTCGCGATCGAGGAACTGGGCGGCGCGTTCGAGCACCGCTTCTCCGGCACCCTGCTCACCGCGGTGATCGTGGGCGGCGTGGTGTCGCTGGCGCTGCTGGGCAACTACACCTATTTCGGCCGCGTCAACGTGCTGCTGCCGCTGCGCCAGGCGTGGCTGGCGGTGCCGCTGTGCGGGCTGCTGTGCGGGCTGGCGGGAGGGCTCTTCAGCCGCATGCTGCTGGCCTCGATGGACGGCCGGCCGCGCTGGCTGGGCGCGCTGCGCCGGCGCCATCCGGTGCTGCTGGCCGGCGCCTGCGGGGTGGTACTGGCGGGGCTGGGAATCGCCTTCGGCCACGGCGCCTTCGGCACCGGCTACGAGCAGGCGCGCAGCCTGGTGCAGGGCCACGGGGTGGTGGGCCACGAATTCGGCGCGGTGAAGTTCGCCGCCAACCTGGTCTCGTACGTGGCCGGCATCCCGGGCGGACTGTTCTCGCCGGCGCTCGCGGTCGGCGCGGGCCTGGGCCAGAACCTGTCGCTGCTGCTGCCGGGCGTGCCGGCCAGCGCGCTGGTCCTGCTGGGCATGTGCGGCTACCTGACCGGCGTCACCCAGGCGCCGCTCACTTCGGCGGTGATCTCGATGGAACTGACCGACAACCAGGACATGCTGCTGCCGATCCTGGCCACCGTGCTGCTGGCCCGCGGCGCTTCGGCGCTGGTCTGCCACATGCCGGTGTACAAGGCGCTGGCGCTGCGGCTGCTGCCGGATTCGCCGCCCGCCAGGGAGGCGGCGCCGTGAGCGCGCCGCGCTGGGACGGCCTGCTGCTGGGCGCCACCGCCGCCACCCTGGACGCGGCCTCCGGGTACGGCCTGGTGGAGGACGCCGCGCTGGCGTGGAAGGACGGCCTGCTGGCCTACGTGGGGCCGCGCGCGGGCCTGCCGGGCGATCCGGCGGCGCTGGCCACGGACGTGGTCGAGACCGGGGGGCTGGTCACCCCGGGCCTGGTCGATTGCCACACCCACGCGGTGTTCGCCGGCGACCGCGCCGCGGAGTTCGAGCTGCGCCTGCAGGGCGCCAGCTACGAGCAGATCGCGCGCGCCGGCGGCGGCATCCTGTCCACCGTGCGCGCGGTGCGCGCGGCGAGCGAGGACGCGCTGCTGCGGCAGTCCGAGCCGCGGCTGGCGGCGCTGCGCGGCGACGGCGCCACCACCGTGGAGGTCAAGTCCGGCTACGGGCTGGACTTCGACAGCGAGCGCCGGATGCTGCGGGTCGCTCGCGCGCTGGGCCAGCGCCTCGGGATCGGCGTGCGCACCACCTACCTGGCCGCGCACGCGCTGCCGCCGGAATACGCGGGCGACGCTGACGGCTACATCGACGCGGCCATCGGTTGGCTGCCGCGGCTGCACGCCGAGGGGCTGGTGGACGCGGTGGACGCGTTCTGCGAAGGCATCGGCTTCAGCCCGGCGCAGACCCGGCGGATGTTCGAGGCGGCGCGCGCCTGCGGCCTGCCGGTGAAGCTGCACGCCGACCAGCTCAGCGACCTGGGGGGCGCGGCGCTGGCGGCCGGGTTCGGCGGGCTGTCGGCCGACCACATCGAACACACCGGCGAGGCAGGCGTGCGCGCGATGGCCGCGGCGGGCACCGTGGCGGTGCTGCTGCCCGGCGCCTTCCACGTGCTGCGCGAAACCACCCTGCCCCCGCTCGAACTGCTGCGCGCGCACGGCGTGCCGATGGCGGTGGCCACCGACTGCAACCCGGGCACTTCGCCGCTGCTGTCGCTGCGGCAGGCGATGCAGCTGGCCTGCACGCACTTCCGGCTGACCCCGGAAGAGGCGCTGCGCGGGGCCACCGTCAACGCGGCGAAGGCGCTGGGGCTGGCCGACCGCGGGGTGCTGCGCGCCGGGCTGCGCGCCGACTTCGTGCTATGGGACGCCGACCGTCCCGCCGAGCTGTGCTACTGGCTGGGCGGCCGGCTGGCGCGCGCGGTCCATGCCGGCGGCGCGCGGGTGGCCTGAAGGCCATCCCCCGGAAACGCGAAGCCCCGCCGGAGCGGGGCTTCCTGCGGCCCGTGGAGGCGGGCCTGCCAGCGCGCGGCGAAGCTTATTCCTTCGCGGCGGCCTTCTTGGCCACGGCCTTCTTGGCCGGCGCCTTGGCGACGGTCTTGGCGGCCTTCTTGACCACCGGCGCGGCGACGGTGCCGGCAGCCTTGGTCACGGCCTTGCCCCGGGCGTTGCCGTAGCTGGAGTTGTAGCGCTTGCCCTTGGCGGTCTTGCGGTCGCCCTTGCCCATGGTGGTGCTCCTGGTTCGTGTGTGCCGCGCGTGCTTGGCGCTGGCGTTGGTATCCGGGACTTGCAGCCCGCGCGATGCCCGGATTCCGTGGAACCAGGCGCGCGGAGCCGGGCATTCTAGCATGCGGCGGCTGGCGGACGCGGGCCCCGGCTTCCCGCGCGCATCGAACTCGGGGGCGTGACGCCGCGGTCAGTGCGCGCAGGCGGGCCCGTGCACGTGGCCGGCGTTCATCCGCAGGTTGGCCAGGTGCGCCAGCCCCACCAGCGTGCCGCCCAGGGTCATGACGATGGCATGCGGCCACTGGCTGTGGTGGATCGGCGCGTACAGCACGCCCAGCCACAGCACCGCCAGCCCGGGCGCCATCAGCAGCAGCGCCTGCCACAGCCGGTGGCGACGGTAGCCGGACAGCACGCTGTAGCCACCCACCAGGGTGGCGAAGGCCACGAAGCCCTGCTCCACCCGCTCGCCCAGCAGCCCGGCCAGGCCGAGCGACGGCAGCAGCGCGATCACCACCGGCAGCAGCGCGCAGTGCAGCGCGCACAGCAGCGAACCGGTGGCGCCGAGGCGGTCGAGCAGCGCGTGGCGGCGAGGCGTCATTGTTACACTATAACGCCAGCGGCCCGCCGCCAGCGTGAGCAGCGGCCCGCCGGCGACCGCGCGTTCAGGCGCGGGTCGCCCTGCGCAGCCCCGGCGCGGCGTGCGCCAGCAGCGCGAAGCCGGCCAGCGCCCACACGATCAGCGCGCCGCTGGGCAGGTCCAGCACCGCCGACGCCGCCAGGCCGCCCACGTAGCCCAGCACCCCGATGGCGTAGGCCCGGGCCAGCCCTGCCCGGCCGCGCAGGCCGGCGGTCGCCAGTGCCGGCACTATCAGGCTGGCGAACACCAGGTACACGCCGACCAGCTGCACCGAGGCGGTGATGGCCAGCGCGAACAGGCCGTAGAACCACAGCCCGGCCAGCCGCCCGCGGCGCCACCACAGCAGCGCCAGCAGCACCAGCGACAGCAGCAGCACCGGCAGCAGCTGGGCGTAGTTCACCCACAGGATCTGCCCGACCAGCAGGTCCTTGAGGTGTTCGCCGCCCTGCGGATTGTTGGCGAGCAGCAGCAGGCCGCCGGTCGCGGCCAGCACGAACAGGGTGCCGATCAGCGGCTCCTGCCGCTCCGGCCAGCGCTTGTCCGTCCAGGCCAGCAGGCCCGCGCCCAGCAGCGCGGCGGCGGCGGCGGCGAACTGCACGCCGATGCCGTGCTCGTCCACCCCCAGCGCCTGCGCCAGGATCACCCCCAGGCCGGCGATCTGGGCGATCGCCAGGTCGATGAAGATGATCCCGCGCGCCAGCACCTGCTTGCCCAGCGGCACGTGGGTGGCCAGCACCAGCAGGCCGGCCGCGCAGGCCGGGCCGAGGATGGCGAGGTCGAGTGCGTCCCAGTTCAGCGTCATTTCGCCTGCGCCAGCAGCTTGTCGAGGGTGGAATCGAACAGCCCGAACAGGTCCTTCGCCTGCGCGTCGCCGCCCACGGTGAACGGCAGCGCCACCACCGGCACGCCGGTGCGCGAGGACAGCCATTCGGATGCCTTCGGATCCATGTAGGCGGCGTGGACGATGGCCAGGGTGCCGCTGGATTTGGTGATGCCGACCAGGCTGGCCAGGTGCCCCGCCGTCGGCGGCACGCCGGGCTTGGGTTCCAGCGCGCCGATCTGCTGCATGCCCAGCCAGTCCCACAGGTAGGGCCAGCTGATGTGGTGGACCACGACCTTGCGGCCCTTCAGCGGGGCGGCCCTGGCCTTCCAGCGCACCATCGCGGCCAGCCAGCGCCTGGAGAAGTCCTCCGTCCGCGCCTGGTAGGTGGCGGCGTTGGCCGGGTCCACCTGCGCCAGCCGGGCGCCGAGCGCCTTGGCGATCACCAGGATCCGGCGCGGGTCCATCTGCACGTGCGGGTTGCCCTCGGGATGCACGTCGCCGTTGGCGCGGTCCAGCGCGGTGGGCACCTCCAGCCGCTTGACCTGCATCGCGGCCATGAACGACCCGGGGCCCGCGGCCACCTTCGCGTTGCCGGACTGGCGCAGCAGCTGCGGCAGCCAGCCCACCTCCAGCCCGGCGCCGGTGCAGGCGACCAGGTCGGCGGCGCGCACCTTGGCGATCAGGCTGGGCTTGGCCTCCACCACGTGCACGTCCTGCAGCGCGGTGGTGGCCACGTCCACGTCGACCTTGTCGCCGCCCAGTTCCCGTACCAGTGACCCCCACTCGGGCTCGCAGGCGAACACGCGCAGCTTGGCCTGCGCCGGCACCGCGGCGAGCGCGGCGGCGAGCAGGACCGGGATCGCAAGCAACTTCATCGAAGGCTCCTTCAGAACGAATGCGCGCCGTGGGCGCCGAGGCTGGTCTGGTACTGCAGGATCACCGCGTTGTCGGTGGCGTCCGGCGCGGGGGCGTCGCGGCTGAGCTGGAGGCGGAACAGGCTGAACTCGCTGTTGCGCCAGGTCAGCTCCACGCTGTTCCGGTACGGGTCGAAGCCGCCCACCGGCAGCGCATCGTTGCCCCACAGGCGGTCGTGGCGATAGCCGACGTCCCAGGTCCGGTTGAGGCGATAGACCGCCTCGGCATA
>CAMLJA010000068.1 GCA_946480065.1 uncultured Thermomonas sp.
CCCGCGCCCCCCGCGCCCCCCCGCCGCCCCCCCGGCGGCCGGCGGGGGGGGGGGGGGGGGGGGGGGGGGGGGCGGCCGCGGGCGCCCCCCCCGACCCGCTGCCGGGCGGCGGGAGCGGCACGTATAGTATCGACAGCCGTGCACGACTCGCCGATGGTCGCCGCGCGCATCTTTCGGTGATCGTCCGCGCGGGGGGGAACGCAGTGCCGGGATCGACGTACACGCCGCTGCGCTGGCAGGACGGGGCCGGATCGCCGTGAGCGCGACGGCGCCGGCACGCGTGCGCCTGCAGGGCGCCGGCCGCGGCCTGCGCGGGGCGCTGGCGTGGTGGGGCGCGGGGCTGGCCGCGTGGCTGCCGCCGGCGTGGCGGCGTGCGTTCTGGGCCTGCTCGGACCGGCTCCTGCTGCAGGCGGATGGCGACGGACTGCGGCTTCGGCGGCAGGGCGTGGACGGGCTGCTCGAGCTGGCGACGCTGCCGTGGCCCCCCGCGCGCGCCGATGGCGGCGACCCGCTGGCCGGCGTGCTGCGCGAACCCGCGCTCGACCTGCCGCGCTGGCTGCTGCTGCCGGCCACCGCCGGCCTGCGCCGCGCGCTGCCGCTGCCGGCCGCCGCCGCGGCGCGGGTGCGCGACGTGCTGGGCTTCGAGATCGAGCGGCAGACGCCGTTCGCGGCCGCCGAAGTGGTCCACGACGGCCGCGTGCGCGGGCAGCGCGCGGACGGCCAGCTCGACGCCGAGCTGGTGGTGGTCCCGCGCGCGCGCCTCGACGCGGCGCTGGCGCAGGCCGGCCCGCTGGCCGGCTGGCTGGCCGGGGTGGACCTGGCCGACGCCGACGGCCGGCCGCTCGGCGTCAACCTGCTGCCGCCGTTGGCCCGCCGCCGCCAGGCGCGGCCGTGGCGGGCCTGGAACCTGGGGCTGGGCGCGCTGGCGCTGGCCGCGCTGGTGCTGATGCTCGGCCAGGTGCTGGCCAACCGCCGCGACGCCGCCGACCGCCTGCAGCGCGAGGTCGCGGCGCGGAGCGTGGAGGCGCGCGCGGCCTCGCTGCAGCGCCAGCGGCTGGTGGACGCGGTGGAGGGCGGCGCCTACCTGCAGGCCCAGCGCAACGGCCGCGCGTCCGCAGTCGAGGTGATGGACGAACTGGCCCGCCGCCTGCCCGACGACACCTACCTGGAAAAGCTTTCGATCGGCGGCGGCCAGCTGACCCTGGTCGGCGTGTCGAGCGGGGCCGCGGCCCTGGTGGGCAAGCTGGAGGGCGCGCGGCAGTGGCGCGCGCCGGCGCTCAGCGGCGCGTTGCAGCAGGACCCGCGCACCCGCGGCGACCGCTTCACCCTGGTGGCGCAGCTCGACGTCCCGGCCGCGGAGGCGCCGCGTGCGGCCCGCTGAGCGCGACCGCTGGCTGGCGCTGGCGCTGCTGCTGGCGGCGCTGGGGCTGGTCTACCTGGCCTGCGTGCATCCGTGGTTCACCCGCCCGCTGCGCGAGGCCGACGCGCGCATCGCCGAGCTGCGCGCGCGCGACGCCCGCCTGCGCGGCCTGCTGGCGCAGGAGCCCGACATCCGCCGGCGGCTGGCGGCCCTGGACGCGCGCGGCGGCGGCGCCGGCTTCCTGGCCGAGCCCACCGCCGAGCTGGCCACCGCCGCGCTGATCCAGCGGCTGGAAGGCCTGGTGGGCGAGGTCAGCCCCGGCAACCGCGGCTGCGCGATCACCAACCGCGCGCCGCTGTCCGGCGAGCCGCCGCCCGGGCCCTACCGCCGGGTCACGGTGCAGGTGCGGCTGCGCTGCGGCAACGCCGAGACCCTGGCGGTGCTGCACGCGCTGGAGTCCGCGCGGCCCTACCTGTTCGTGGACACCCTGGACATCGCCGCCCAGCGCTACTTCGCCATCCCCGGCAACGTGCTGCCGCAGGAAGGCGGGCTGGACGTGAGCTTCGACCTCTCGGGCTACCTGCGGCCGGCGCCGCCGGCGGAGGCGCCGCGTGGCTGATCGCCTCCGCCGCTGGCGCCCGGACACCGCCGGGCCGCTGACCTGGCTGCTGGCGGCCTGCGCCGGCTGGGCGCTGCTGGCGTGGCTGGGCGCGCTGCTGGGCATGGGCGGGGCGGTGGCACCGGTGGTGGCAGCGCAGGCGGGCCCGCTGCCGCAGCCACGGCCGCCGGCGCCGGACCGGATCGGCCCGCTGGCGCAGTACGCGGAAGCCGCCTCGCGGCCGCTGTTCACCCGCGACCGCCGCCCGCGCGGCTTCCTGGCCACCGCGCCCGACGCCGGCGGCGAGGCCGAGCCGCAGGCGCTGGACCTGGTGCTGACCGGCGTGCTGATCAGCCCGCAGGTGCGGCTGGCGATCGTCCAGCCCAGCGGCGGCGGCGAGCCCCAGCGCGTGCGCGAAGGCAGCGCGCCGGACGGCGCCGCGGGCTGGCGGCTGGTGCAGGTGGAGCCGCGCCGGGCGATCTTCGAGGGCGGCGGCGGCCAGGCCATCCTGGAACTGCGCACCTACGGCGAGGCCGGCGCGCCCGCCCCGGCGCGGATCGAGCCGGCGCCGGCGGCGCCCATGGACGATGCGCGCGAGGCGCAGGCCGCGGCCGAGGCGGCCGCCGACGCGGCGGAACCCGCGCAGCCCGATGCGGCCCGCATCGAAGACATCCGCCGCCGCATCGAGGCGCGCCGCGCGCAGCTTCGGGCGGCCGGCCAGAACGCGACGCCGCAGGCGACGCCCCGGAACTGACGTGGAGCACCAACCGATGTCCATCCGCAACCTCCTGATCGGCTTCGCCCTGGCCCTGCTGTCGGCCTGCGCCAGCGCGCCCGTCCCCGACGTGCGGCACGCCGGGCGGCTGCCGGGCGGCAGCGCCAGCGAGGCGGGGGCGGTGCGCCAGGAACGCCTGCCCGAGGCGCTGGGCAACGCCGGCCCGCAGCCGGTGATCCGCCGCGGCGCCGGCCTGCCGATCAACCAGGCCGCCGCCAGCGCGGCGCCGCCGTCGCTGGCCAGCAGCGGCCAGGCCAGCTTCAACTTCGAGGGCGAATCGTTGCAGGCGGTGGTGAAGGCGATCCTGGGCGACATGCTGGGGCAGAACTACAGCATCGCCCCGGGCGTGCAGGGCACGGTGACCATCGCCACCCAGCGGCCGGTGGGCGCGGCCGGCGCGCTCAACCTGCTGGAGGGCGTGCTGGCGCAGAACAACGCGCGCATGGTCTACGCCGACGGCCGCTACAACATCGTCCCGGCGGACCAGGCCCTGTCCAGCGGGGTGGTGCCGCGGACCGGGCCGGCGGCGCTGGCGCGCGGGTTCGAGTCGCGGGTGGTGCCGCTGCGCTGGGTGTCCGCCAGCGAGATGGAGAAGATCCTCAAGCCCTACGCCCGCCAGGGCTCGATCGTCAGCGTGGACGGCGCGCGCAACCTGATCACCATTGCCGGCACCCGCGCCGAGCTGGAGAACTACCTGCGCACCATCCAGGTGTTCGACGTCGACTGGATGGCCAGCATGTCGGTGGGCGTGTTCCCGCTGCAGTCCGGCCGCCCGGCTGCGGTGGTGCAGGACCTGGAGCGGGTGTTCGGCGAGCAGGGGAAGAGCCCGGTGTCCGGGATGTTCCGGTTCATGCCGCTGGACAGCGCGAACGCGGTGATGGTCATCACCAGCCAGCCCAACTACCTGGACGACATCCAGCAGTGGATCGACCGCATCGAGGGCGGCGGCGGCGACGGCCGGCTGTTCTCGTACGAACTGAAGTACATCCGCGCGCGCGAGCTGGCGGACCGGCTGTCGGAAGTGTTCGGCGGCAGTGGCGGCCAGGCGCGCGACGACCGCGGCCAGGCCGCGCTGATGCCGGGGCTGGAGGCCACCGAGATCCGCGACGCCGGCGTGGACGACAAGGACGGCACCGCCAGCGCCGCGATCGGCGAGGGCGCCAGCCTGCCGCAGGCGGGCAGCGGCAACGGCCGCGTGACCCTGCGGGTGGACGGCGCCGAGGTCGGCGTGTCCGCGGTGGAGGACACCAACTCGCTGCTGGTGCGCGCCAGCCCGGCGCAGTGGCAGTCCATCCGCGAGGTGATCGACCGCCTCGACGTGATGCCGATGCAGGTGCACATCGAGGCGCAGGTGGTCAGCGTGGCGCTGAAGGGCGCGCTGCAGTACGGCGTGAGCTGGTTCTTCGACCACGCGGTCGCCGACCAGGGCCTGCCCTATCCGACCGGCCGCAACAGCTGGGGCAGCTACGCCGGCGGCCTGGACGCGCTGCCCAACGGCGCCGGCAACCTGCTCAGCTGGACCTTCCTCGGCCACAAGGCCGCGGCCATCGTGCAGGCGCTGGACAACGTGACCGACGTGCGCACGCTGTCCTCGCCCTCGGTGTTCACCCAGAACAACAAGGAAGCCAGCCTCAACGTGGGCCAGCGCATCCCGATCGCCTCGGTCACCTTCAACCCGACCAACGGCGGCAACAACGACGGCACCTACAGCCAGGTCCAGTACCTGGAGACCGGCATCATCCTCAAGGTGCGGCCGCGGATCACCCGCGACGGCATGGTGTTCCTGGACATCGTGCAGGAGGTCAGCAAGCCCACCGGGATCGCCGACGCCTTCGGCAACGTGCGCATCGACACCAACAAGGTGCGCACCAGCGCGATGGTGCCGGACGGCGAGACCATCATGCTGGCCGGCCTGATCAGCGAAGGCAGCGAGCGCAGTTCGACCGGCGTCCCCGGGCTGAGCCGGATCCCGGTGCTGGGCGGGCTGTTCGGCCAGCAGGGCAGCGGCACCAGCCGCGACGAACTGGTGGTGCTGATCACGCCCACCGTGGTGCGCAGCCCGCAGGAAGCGCGCGAGCTGACCGACGAGTACGGCCGCCGCTTCCGCGCCCTGGACCCGATCTACAAGCCGGCGAAGTGATGGCCGGCGACGTGGCGGCCGGCGACGTGGCGCCCGCCGGCACGGCGCTGCCCATCGTGCTGGTGCCGGTGGGCACCGACGAGGACGCGCTGGACGCCTGCCTGGCCGCGCTGGAGGCCGGCACGCCCGCCGGGACGCGGGTGTGGCTGGCCGACGATGCGCAGGCCGGCCCGCGCGGCCAGGACCTGATCCGCGGCTGGCTGGCGCGGACCCGCCTGCAGGCAGCGCACACGCGCCGCGCCGCGCCGCTGGGCGAGGCCGCGCACCTGGACGAGGCGCTGCGCGCCTGCGGCGCCGCCGACGTGGCGGTGCTGGCCGGCGACGCCGCGCCGGCGCCGGGCTGGCTGGAACGCCTGGCCGAGTGCCTGGCGCGCGATCCCGCGATCGCCAGCGCCACGCCGTGGAGCAACGCCGGCGAGGCCGCCGCGTGGCCGCGGATCGGCGAGATCGTGCCGCTCGACCATCCGCCCGCGCGGCTGGCCGAAGCCTGCGCGCAGCTGCCGCCGGTCCACCCCGACCTGCCCGCCGCGGTGGGCCATGCGGTGCTGCTGCGCGGCCAGGCGCGCACCCGCGCCGGCGGGCTGGACGCGGCCAGCTACCGGTCGTGGTACGCCGCGCTGGTCGACCTGTCGCTGCGGATGGCCGGGCTGGGCGGACGCAACGTGCTGTGCGAGACCGCCTTCGTCCTGCGCGCCGCCGAAGGCGCGCCGGGCGAGGGCGACATGGCCGCGCTGGCGGCGCGCTGGCCGGCCTGGCACGCGCGGATCGCGCAGTGCCTGATGGACGATCCGCTGCGTGCGCTGCGGGCGCGGCTGGAGGAGGCGCTGGCGGTGCAGGCGCGGCGCCCGCCGCAGGCGGACCTGTTCGCGGACGTGCCGTGAGCGCCGGGATCGCCGCCGTGGTGGTCGCCTTCAACAGCGAGGAAACCCTCGACGCCTGCCTGTCGCGCCTGCGCGCGGCGCGCGGGGTCGACGAGATCCGGGTGGTCGACAACGCCTCCGGCGACGGCAGCATGGCGATCGCGCAGCGGCACGCGCTGGCCGATCCGCGGGTGCGCTTCATCGCCAATCCCGACAACCCCGGCTTCGCGGTGGGCTGCAACCAGGGCGCGGCGGCCAGCGGCGCGCCGTGGCTGGCGTTCGTCAATCCGGACTGTTTCGTCGACGCGGACACCCTGGCGCGGCTGTGCGGGACCTCCGCGGCGCTCGACGGTGCGCTGGTGGGCGCGGTGCTGCGCGGCGAGGACGGCGCGTGCGATCCCGCCGCGCGCCGGCGCGACCCCGACTTCGCCGCCATGCTGCGCGGGCGCGCCGCCCGTGCGCTGGCGGTCCCGCGCGATCCGACCCGCGACGTGCAGCCGGTGGAGGCGGTGTCCGGCGCGCTGCTGCTGCTGCCGCGCGCGCTGTTCGCCCGCATCGGCGGCTTCGACGAGGGCTACCGGCTGCACGCCGAGGACCTGGACCTGTGCCGGCGCGCGCGCCAGGCCGGCGCCACCGTCGCCATCGACAACACGGTGGAGGCGCTGCACGTGCGCGGGGTGTCCTCGCGGCCGCACCCGCTGTTCGTGGAGTGGCACAAGCACCGCGGGCTGTGGCGCTACTTCCGCAAGTTCGAGGCGGAGCGGCGCAGCCTGCCCACGCGGCTTGCGGTGTTCGCGATGATCTGGGGGCGTTTCCCGTTCGCAGTGCTGCGGGCGGCGTTGCGCCGATAAACCCGCGATGCACATCGCGCTTTCCGTAGGAGCGCACCGCAGGGGCGCGATGCTTTTTGCGCGATCCTGCGAGAAGCGTTCGCGCCCTTTCAGTGCGCTCCTACGGCGAGCGGTAGCGGTTGATCTGGTCGCGCAGTTCGCGCGCCGCGTCCGCCGCGGCTTCGGCATAGCCCGCGCCGCTGGAGGCGTAGAGGATGCCGCGCGAGGAGTTGATCAGCAGGCCGGTGCCGTCCGCGCTGCGGCCGTTGCGCACCACCGCCTCGACGTCGCCGCCCTGCGCGCCCACGCCGGGGATCAGCAGCGGCATGTCGCCGACGATGCCGCGGATCACCTTCAGTTCTTCCGGGAAGGTGGCGCCCACCACCAGCGCGCAGTTGCCGTCGCCGTTCCACTCGCCGGCGATGGTGCGGGCGATGCGCTGGTACAGCGGCGTGCCGTCCACTGGCAGCTCCTGGAAATCGCGCGCGCCGGGGTTGGAGGTGTGGCAGAGGAACACGCAGCCGCGGTCGTTGTAGGCCAGGAACGGCGCGGCCGAGTCGCGGCCCATGTAGGGGTTCAGCGTCACCGCGTCCGCGCCGAAGCGCTCGAAGGCTTCGGTCGCGTATTGCTCGGCGGTGCTGCCGATGTCGCCGCGCTTGGCGTCCAGGATCACCGGCACGTCCGGATGGGCGCCGTTGAGGTGGGCGATCAGCCGCTGCAGCTGCGCCTCGCCGTCGTTGTGGGCGGCGAAGTAGGCGATCTGCGGCTTGAACGCGCAGGCGAACTCGGCGGTGGCGTCGGCGATGTCGCGGCAGAACCCGAACAGCGCGTCCGGGTCGTTGACGAAGCGGTCGGGGAACTTCGCCGGATCCGGGTCCAGGCCGACGCAGAGCAGGCTGTCGGCGTCGCGCCAGCGGGCGCGCAGTTTGTCGATGAAGCCCATGTCAGGTCACCACGATGGGTTCGCCGGGGGTCACCACCAGCGTGTGTTCGAACTGCGCGCCGACGCCGCGCCTGCAGCGCAGCGACCAGCCGTCGCCGGCATCCTCGACCCGGTTGCAATGGGTGGCGAGGAACGGCTCGACGGTGATCACCAGCCCTTCGTGGAGCCGGCGGTGGTCGTGCGGCACGTAGTGGCCGGGAATGTGCTCCGGCTCCTCGTGCAGCGCGCGGCCCACGCCGTGGCTGCCCAGGTTGCGGACCACCCGGAAGCCGCGCCGCGCGGCCACCGCCTCGACCGTGCGCCCGATGCCGTTGAGGCGGCCCCCGGCGCGCAGCTGCGCGATGGCGCAGTCCCGCGCCTCGCGCGTGGCATCCAGCAGGCGCTGCTGGGCGGGCGAGGCGGTGCCGACCACGAAGCTGGCGCCGGTATCGGCGAAGTAGCCGTCGAGTTCCGCGGACACATCGATGTTGACCAGGTCGCCCTGGCGCAGCACGGTGTCGTCGGGGATGCCGTGGGCGACGACGGCGTTGACGCTGATGCAGGTGGCGCCGGGGAACCCGTAGGTCAGCTGTGGAGCGGACCGCGCGCCGGCCTTGCGCATCCGCTCGGCGCCCAGGGCATCGAGGTCGCGGGTGCGCACGCCGTCGACGGCCGCGTCGCGCATGCTGGCCAGGATGGAGGAGACCAGCGTGCCGGCGCGGCGCAATCCCTCGAGGTCGGACAGGTGTTCGATGGTCACGACGATCTCCTCCGTCCCGGCAGTTGTTCCCGCTGCGCGGCTTACTTCAGCGCCTTGAACCGCAGCCGGTGCGGGCCGGCGTCGTCGCCCAGGCGGCGCCGCTTGTCTTCCTCGTACTCGCGGTAGTTGCCCTGGAAGAACTCCACGTGCGAGTCGCCCTCGAAGGCGAGGATATGCGTGGCGATGCGGTCCAGGAACCAGCGGTCGTGCGAGATCACGAAAGTGTTGCCGGGGAACTCCAGCAGCGCGTCTTCCAGCGCGCGCAGGGTCTCGATGTCGAGGTCGTTGGACGGCTCGTCGAGCAGCAGCACGTTGCCGCCCTGCAGCAGGGTCTTGGCCATGTGCAGGCGACCGCGCTCGCCGCCGGAGAGCGTGCCCACGAGCTTCTGCTGGTCCTGGCCCTTGAAGTTGAAGCGGCCGATGTAGGCGCGCGACTGGATCTCGATGCCGTTGATGTTGAGGATGTC
>CAMLJA010000069.1 GCA_946480065.1 uncultured Thermomonas sp.
AGCCCCGTCGCCAAGCGGTAAGGCACCTGACTCTGACTCAGGCATTCGGTGGTTCGAATCCATCCGGGGCTGCCATCTTCGGACCTCGCGTCCCCCCAGAACCCGCCGCCAGGCGGGTTTTGTCGTCGATGGCCGCGCGAATGCGATCCGTCGCATCGGCCGGGGCGCAGGGCACCCGCCGGCGGCGGCCGGCCAGGGCGGGGTGCGACAATGCCCGCCCCGTCCCGAGGCCGCCGCATGGTCGCCCGTTTCCCCGCGCCCTACATCCCCGCCGATCGGCTGGACGCCGCCCTGCGCGAGCGCGGCTTCGCGGTGCTCGCCCCCGCCGACGTCGCCGGCCTGGCCGGCGTGGCGCTGGCCGACCTGCAGGCGCTGGCGCCGAGCTGGGACCGGCTGCACCCCGACGAGTACCTGCGCGACGGCGGCCGCTACCGCCGCCGCCGCCACGCCTGCTTCGTGGCCGAAGCGGGTGCGCTGGTGCGGGTCGCGCACCGCATGCACTGGCAGTCGGAGGACTACAACGCCCTGCACGGCGGGATGGAGCGCTGGTTCGAGCCGGTGGAGCCGTCGGTGGCGGCGGATCCGGCGTGGACGCGGCTGCTGCTGGGGCTCGCCGACGCCTGCACCCGCCAGCGCCCGGAGCCGCGCTGGTTCGTGGAAGCGCACCAGTTCCGGATCGACACCACCGACGGGCTCGGCCGGCCCACGCCGGAGGGCGCGCATCGTGATGGCGTGGACTTCGTGGCGGTGCTGCTGGTGGGCCGCCACGGCATCAAGGGCGGCGAGACGCGCGTGTTCCAGGCCGACGGCCCCGACGGCCAGCGCTTCACCCTGGACCAGCCCTGGTCGCTGCTGCTGCTGGATGACGCGCGGGTGATCCACGAGTCCACCCCGATCCAGCCCCTGGACGGGGCGGGGCACCGCGACACGCTGGTGCTGACCTACCGCGCGGGCGGCTTCCAGGGCGACCCGCCGGCGTGAGCCGCGCGCGCGTCGGCCGGGTCGTTACAATTGCAACGATGCAACGCACGCACTGAAGCGAGGTCACGATGAAGCTGGGTTCTCTCAAGGAAGGCGGGCGCGACGGCACCCTGGTGGTGGTCTCGCGCGACCTGTCGCGGGCGGTCCGCGCCACCGGCATCGCGCCCACCCTGCAGCGCGCGCTGGAGGACTGGGAGAACGCGGCCCCCCGCCTCAACGCGCTGGCCGGCGCGCTGGAGGAGGGCGACGCCGACGGCGTGTTCGACCTCGACATGCAGGCGCTGGCGGCGCCGCTGCCGCGCGCCTACGAGTTCGTCGACGGCAGCGCCTACCTGCCGCACGTGGAGCGCGTGCGCCGCGCGCGCGGCGCGCAGGTGCCGGAGAGCTTCTACACCGATCCGCTGATGTACCAGGCCACCAGCGCCGGCTTCCTGGGCCCGCGCGACCCGGTGCGGGTGGTCAGCGAGGATTACGGCATCGACCTCGAGGCCGAGGTGGTGGTGGTCACCGACGACGTGCCGATGGCGGTCACGCCGGAGCAGGCCGCGGCGCACATCCAGCTGGTCGGCATCGTCAACGACGTGTCCTTGCGCAACCTGATCCCGCCGGAACTGGCCAAGGGCTTCGGCTTCCTGCAGTCCAAGCCGCGCAGCGCGCTGGGGCCGGTGTTCGTGACCCCGGACGAGCTGGGCGAGGCGTGGCGCGGCAACAAGCTGCACCTGCCGATGCTCACCCACGTCAACGGCGAGTGGTTCGGCGCGCCCGAGGCGGGCGTGGACATGCAGTTCGACTTCGCCCAGCTGGTCGCGCACGTGGCCAGGACGCGCCCGCTGTCGGCCGGCACCATCGTCGGTTCGGGCACGGTGGCGAACGAGGACACCGCGCTGGGCGCGTCCTGCTTCGCCGAGCGCCGGACGGTGGAAACCCTGCGCGACGGCAAGCCGACGACGCCCTTCATGGCCTTCGGCGACAGCGTGCGCATCGAGGTGCTGGACCGCGACGGCCGCAGCGTGTTCGGGGCGATCGAGCAGCGGATCGAGCGCCAGCCGCTGCCCTGACCGCACGGGCGGTGGCGCCGGGCCGGCGAACGGCGCCCCGCGCCGCCGGCGCGGCGGCTAAGGTGTCGCGGGGACTTCGGAGCCTGGGATGAGCGAGCCGCTGCAGCTGTATTCGTACTGGCGTTCCAGCGCCGCCTACCGGGTCCGGATCGGCCTGAACCTCAAGGGCCTGGACTACGACATCCTGCCGGTGCACCTGCTGCGCGACGGCGGCCAGCAGCATTCCGACGGCTACCGCGAACTCAACCCGCAGGCGCTGGTGCCGCTGCTGTGCCACGGCCACCGCCGGCTGGGGCAGTCGCTGGCGATCCTGGAGTACCTGGACGAGGTCTGGCCGTCGCCGCCGCTGCTGCCCGGCACCGCGCGCGAGCGCCAGCGGGCACGGGCGCTGGCGCTGCTGGTGGCCTGCGACATCCACCCGCTCAACAACCTGCGGGTGCTGCAGTACTTCGACCGCGAGTGGGGCGTGCCGCAGCCGGAGCGCGACGGCTGGGTGCGGCACTGGATCGAGGACGGCTTCCGCGCCGCCGAGGCCCTGCTGGCCGACCATCCGTCCACCGGCACCTTCTGCGAGGGCAACACCCCCGGCCTGGCCGACTGCTGCCTGGTGCCGCAGGCCTACAACGCGCGCCGCTTCGGCATCGACATGGCGGCTTTTCCGACCCTGCAGCGGATCGAGGCCGCCTGCCTGGCGCTGCCGGCGTTCGACGCCGCCCGCCCCGAGCGCCAGCCGGACGCGCCGGCGGCCTGAGCGGCGGTGGCGGTCAGTGCGAGAAGCCGCCGCCGGCGAACACGTCGGCGTAGGGATCGTGCTCGCCGCTGCCGCCCTCGGACAGCCGGAACTTCAGGGCCAGGCCGTCGCGCGAGTCCGCGGCCTTGAGCGCCTCCTCCATCTCGATCCGGCCCTCCTTGTAGAGCCGGAACAGGCACTGGTCGAAGCTCTGCATGCCTTCCTGCAGCGAGTCCTCCATCGCCATCTTGATCTCGTGCACCTGGCCGCGGCGCAGCAGGTCGCGGATCATCGGGGTATTGATGAGGACCTCGGTCGCGGGCAGGCGGCGGCCGTCGATGCCGACCACCAGTCGCTGCGACACCACCGCCTTCAGGTTCAGCGCCAGGTTCATCAGCACGTTCTTGTGCGCGCCCTCGGGGAAGAAGTTGAGGATGCGCTCGATGGTCTGGTCGGCGTTGTTGGAGTGCAGGGTGGCCAGGCAGATGTGGCCGGTCTCGGCGAAGGCGATGGCCGCCTCCATGGTGGCCGAGTCGCGGATCTCGCCGATCAGGATCACGTCCGGCGCCTCGCGCATCGCGTTCTTCAGCGCGGCGTGGAAGGTATGGGTGTCCAGCCCCACCTCGCGCTGGTTGACGATCGACTTCTTGTGCCGGTGCAGGTACTCGATCGGGTCCTCGATGGTGAGGATGTGGCCGGTGGTGGTGGTGTTGCGGTGGTCGATCATCGACGCCAGCGTGGTCGACTTGCCGGAGCCGGTGGACCCCACGATCAGCACCAGCCCGCGCTGGGACATGATGATGTCCTTCAGCACCGTGGGCAGCTGCAGTTCCTCGATGGTGGGGATGACGCCGCGGATCGCGCGGATCACCATGCCCACCTCGCCGCGCTGCTGGAACACGTTGACGCGGAAGCGGCCGGAGTCCGGCACCGCGATCGCCATGTTCAGCTCCAGCTCGCGCTCGAATTCGGCCACCTGGGCCTCGTCCATCAGCGAATAGGCCACCTTCTTGGTCATGCCGGCCGGCAATGGCGCGCTGCCCAGCGGGATCAGCTCGCCCTCCACCTTGATGTTCACCGGCGCGCCCGACGTGAGGAACATGTCGGAGGCGTTCTTTTCCGCCATCAGCTTGAGGAAGTAGCCGATATCCATTGCGCGTGTCCCCTGCATGCCGGCCGGCGATTTGCGAAGGCGGCGCCGGCTTACCACAATGACCGCGACAGCCACCCGCCGCACGGTCCCCCATATGCAGCCAAGCTTCGCACACTTCACTTCGGCCCGGCACGCGCTGGCATGCGGCCTTGCGATGGCGTTCGCACTCGCCGGCTGCGCCAGCCTGCCGCCGCCCACCGCCGAGCTGGACGCCGCCCGGCACGCGGTGGACCGCGCGACCTCGGCGGATGCCGACCAGTACGCCGCCGACGCCATCGCCGGCGCGCGCGCCGCGCTGGAGCGCGCCCAGGCCGCGATGGCCCGGGGCCGCGAGGACGAGGCCCGGGCCGGCGCGCTGCAGGCGGCGGCCGACGCCGACCTGGCGCGGGTGCTCAGCGACGCCGCCACCGTGCGCGCCGAGGCCGCCCAACGCGAGGCGGAACTGGCCGAACTGCGCGCGCGGCTGGGAATCCAGGACGCCGCCGACCCCGCCGACCCGCTGGCGCTGCCGCTGCCGGCCGCCCCGGCGGCCGAGCGCCTGCGCCAGCTGGACGCGGACCCGCGCCTGAACCCCTTCGCCCAGTACGAGCGGCTGTAGGCGCGCCAGGCGCTGGCGCTGGCCGAGGCGGCGTCCGGCCGCGAGCGCGGCGCCGCGCAGGCGCTGGCCGAACGCCGGGTGGGCATCGCCGAGCAGGCGGCCCGGATCGAGGCCGCGCGCCGCCGGCTGGACACGCTGGAGCGCGCCCGCGCCGACCTGCTGGTCGAAGCCAGCCGCCGCGACGCCGAGCGCGCGCGCGCCGAGGCCGAGCGGCTGCGGCTGGCGGCCCAGGTGCAGGCGGAGGAGGCCGCGCGGCTGCGGGCGCAGGCGGAGCAGGCCGAGGCGGTGCTGGACGACGCCCAGCTGGCCCAGCAGGCGCGGGTCGCCGCCGCGCGCGAGAAGGAGGCGGCGCTGGCGCGGCAGCAGGCCGAGCTGGCCGCCGGCGCCGGCCTGCCGCCGGCCCGGTCCGACCCGCGCGGCGAGGCCTTCGTGCTGGCCGGCGACGCCTTCGGTTCCGGCCAAGCCCGGCTGACCCCCGCGGCCGCGGCCAGCGTGCGCGCGCTGGGCCTGTACCTGGCCGCGCTGGACGCCCCGCAGGTCGAAGTGGTGGGGCATACCGACAGCCAGGGCGAGGCCGGGGCCAACCAGGCCTTGTCGCAGCGCCGCGCGGAGGCGGTCCGCGCCGCCCTGGCCGAGGCCGGGCTGGCCGCCGCGCGGATCCGCGCGGCCGGCGCCGGCGAGGACCGTCCGGTGGCCGACAACGCCACCGCCGCCGGCCGCGCCCGCAACCGCCGGGTCGAGATCGTGGTGGTCGACAAACCCTGAAAAAACAATAACCTAACAAGCGGTCTCGGCGCCGGCGGGCGGCCCGCGCCGGGCTTGCGGACGGCCCGGGGCAGGCGTAGTGTCGGTATCCCAGATGGTTCGAATTCCCGACGCCCATCTGGCCGGAGACCGGCCGATGCTCGACCCGTTCGACAACCCGGACACCGCCGCCGCAAGCCGGGTCCGCGGCGGTGGCGCCGGTCCCGGCGGTCATCCCCGCGCCTCCCTTCCCGCTTCCCCTTCCGAACGCCCCGCGCTGCCGCCAGCCGGGGCGTTCGCGTTGTTCCGCGCCCGCGGCTCGCGGGCGCGCCGTCCCGGCATGGCCCCACGCCCTGCCACCACCCCGCGCCGTCCCGGCCCCGCGCCGGGCGCCGCAGCGTAGAACCCCCAAGGAGACTTCCATGTTCGAAGGACAACCGCAGGCGGAACTCGAAGCGAAGATGAAGGCCAGCCCGGAGTTCCGGCAGCTGTACTACCGGCACCAGGAGCTGGACAAGCAGGTCCTGGACGCCGAGCTGGGCGTGCTGCCGCTGGACGACACCACCCTGGGCCGGATGAAGCGGGAGAAGCTGGCCGCCAAGGAGCGCCTGCTGCGGATGTACGACACCCACTGACCGAACGCCCTGCGGGCGGCGGGCGGCCTCCTCGTCGGTGGCCCGCCGCCCGCGCGGCAACCGCGCGGGCCGCGCGGACGCCGCTGGTAGAATGCCCGGCTGCGCAGGACGCGAGCCCCCATGGCCATCCACCAATCCATCCTCGAAATCGTCGGGGACACCCCGATCATCCGTGCCCGCCGCCTGGACACAGGCCCCTGCACGCTCTACCTGAAGCTGGAGAGCCAGAACCCGGGCGGGTCCATCAAGGACCGCATCGGCATGTCGATGATCGAGGCCGCCGAGCGCCGCGGCGACATCAAGCCCGGCGACACCCTGGTGGAGGGCACCGCCGGCAACACCGGCATCGGCCTGGCCCTGGTCGCGCAGCAGAAGGGCTACAAGCTGGTCCTGGTCGTGCCCGACAAGATGTCGCGCGAGAAGATCTTCAACCTCAAGGCGATGGGTGCCCAGGTGGTGCTCACGCGCAGCGACGTCGCCAAGGGCCATCCCGACTACTACCAGGACCTGGCCGCGCGGATCGCCGCCGAGACCCCGGGCGCCTACTTCATCAACCAGTTCGGCAACCCCGACAACCCGGCCGCGCACGAGTTCGGCACCGGCCCGGAAATCCTGCGGCAGATGGCCGGGGTCGGGGGGCTGGACGCCATCGTGTTCGGCTGCGGCAGCTCCGGCACCATGACCGGCCTGTCGCGCTGCTTCGCCACCCAGTCGCCGCACACCGAACTGGTGCTCGCCGACCCGGTGGGTTCGATCCTGGAGGAGTACATCAACCGTGGCACCCTGAGCGAGAAGTCGGGGAGCTGGATGGTGGAAGGCATCGGCGAGGACTTCCTGCCGCCGATCTCCGACTTCAGCAGGGTGAAGAAAGCCTACGCGGTCAGCGACAGGGACAGCTTCCTGGCCGCGCGCGAGCTGCTGGAGAAGGAAGGCGTGCTGGGCGGCTCGTCCAGCGGCACCCTGCTGGCCGCCGCGTTGCGCTACTGCCGCGAGCAGACCGCGCCGAAGAACGTGCTGGTGTTCGTCTGCGACACCGGCAACAAGTACCTGTCGAAGATGTACAACGACTACTGGATGCTGGACAACGGCTTCCTGGCGCGCGAGCAGCACGGCGACCTGCGCGACCTGATCCTGCGCCCGTTCGCGCAGCGCGACACCGTGGTGGTGGGCCCGAACGACCTGCTGGTCACCGCCTGGCAGCGCATGAAGCTGTACGACGTCAGCCAGCTGCCGGTGATGGACGGCGAGCGCCTGGTCGGCATGGTCGACGAGTCCGACGTGCTGCTGCACGTGTACGGCGACGAGGCGCGCTTCCGCGACCCGGTGTCCACCGCGATGGTCAGCAAGCTCGACAAGGTCGACGTGCGCGCGCCGATCGAGGCGCTGCTGCCGGTGTTCGACCGCGGCCACGTGGCCATCGTGGTGGACGGCGACAAGTTCCTCGGCCTCATCACCCGCATCGACCTGCTCAACTACCTGCGCCGCCGGGTGCAGTGACCGCCACCGACAAGGCTTCCGCATGAGCGACAAGACCCAGCTCCAGCCCGGCACCCTGGCCATCCACGGCGGCCAGTCCCCGGATCCGTCCACCGGCGCGGTGATGACGCCGATCTACGCCACCAGCACCTATGCGCAGTCCAGCCCGGGCGTGCACCAGGGCTTCGAGTACTCGCGCACCCACAACCCCACCCGCTTCGCCTACGAGCGCTGCGTGGCGGCGCTGGAGGGCGGCAGCCGCGGGTTCGCGTTCGCCTCCGGGCTGGCGGCCACCTCCACGTTGCTGGAGTTGCTGGACAGCGGCGACCACGTGGTGGCGATGGACGACCTCTACGGCGGCAGCTACCGCCTGTTCGAGCGCGTGCGCCGGCGCAGCGCCGGGCTGGACTTCAGCTTCGTCGACCTGACCGATCCGGCGGCGTTCGAAGCCGCGATCACCCCGAAGACGAAGCTGGTGTGGATCGAGACGCCCACCAACCCGCTGCTGAAGATCGTGGACATCGCCGCGATCGCGGCGATCGCGAAGAAGCACGGCCTGCTGGTCGCGGTCGACAACACCTTCGCCTCGCCGATCCTGCAGCGCCCGCTGGCGCACGGCGCCGACATCGTCATGCACTCGGCCACCAAGTACCTCAACGGCCACTCCGACATGGTGGGCGGCATGCTGGTGGTCGGCGACAACGCCGAACTGGGCGAGCAACTCGCCTTCCTGCAGAACTCGGTGGGCGCGGTCCAGGGCCCGTTCGACAGCTTCCTCGCCCTGCGCGGCTTGAAGACCCTGCACCTGCGCATGCGCGCCCACTGCGACAACGCGATGGCCCTGGCCGAGTGGCTGCAGACCCACCGGGGCGTGTCCGAGGTGATCTACCCGGGCCTGCCCTCGCATCCGCACCACGCCCTTGCGAAGCGGCAGATGGACGGTTTCGGCGGCATGCTCTCGATCCGCCTGGCGGGCGGCTTCGAGGCCGCCAGGCGGTTCTGCGAGCGCCTCGAACTGTTCACCCTCGCCGAATCGCTGGGCGGGGTGGAATCGCTGGTCAACCATCCGGCGGTGATGACGCATGCGAGCATCCCGCCCGCGCGCCGCGCCGAGCTCGGCATCGGCGACGAGCTGGTGCGGCTGAGCGTGGGGGTGGAGGCGATCGCCGACCTGCAAGCGGACGTCGAGGCCGCGTTGTCGTGAGCGACGT